>JAFLBH010000003.1:0-300000 GCA_017303905.1 Bacteroidota bacterium | reverse complement strand
AGGGTATTAAAAACCTGATGAAAGATGATTTATTCTTACAACTAACAGGTGTGAAATAACATGTGTGGCATAGCCGGATTCACAACTACTCAAACCTCTTCCAATTCGTATAATGATGCTATAGCATCCATGGTAAATGCCATGAAGCATCGCGGACCCGACGCGCAAAATTCGTGGTGCAACGATTCGGTTTATCTCGGACACGCTCGTTTATCCATTATTGATTTAAGTGAAGCTTCTAATCAACCAATGTTGAGTGCCGACGGACGTTATGTGATCGTTTATAATGGAGAATTATATAATTACCGTGAATTAAAGTTAGAATTACAGCGCGTTTCGTTCGGTAGTAAGGAGCAGGCTTATTTTTTTAAAACCAATTCAGACACCGAAGTTATACTAGCTGCTTACAGTCGTTGGGGTGCCTCCTGCTTGGATAAATTCAACGGGATGTACGCATTTGCTTTGTACGATACTCAAAATAATTCTTTGTTCATAGCGCGCGACAGAATGGGAATTAAACCTCTTTATTACAGTGTCAATAATAAACAATTGGTTTTCGGGTCTGAAATAAGAACTTTATTAAACTCGGGTTTTGTACAGCGTAAGTTAAATAAGGCCGTGCTTAACGAGTATTTTCTCTATCAAACCGTACACGCGCCTAATACGATTATAGAGGGTGTGAAAATGTTAATGCCTGGAACGTATTTGACCTGGAAGAATGGTGAAATAAAGCAATTCAGATATTGGAACAGTAATGATTTTGCGAAGGAATCCGAAGCTTTGGATTATAAATTAACCTGTAAGAAAACAGAGGAGTTATTATTTAAAGCCGTAGAAAGAAGGTTGGTAGCTGATGTTCCGTTTGGTGCTTTTCTTTCGGGAGGAATTGATTCCAGTGCTGTTGTCGGAATCATGAGTAAACTCTCCTCGCGTAAAGTAGAAACATTCAATGTCTCATTTGATGAAAGTGAATTTTCCGAATCTAAATATGCGAAGAAGGTTTCTGAATTATTTAACACACAACATCACGAAATTAAATTAAAACCGCAGAATTTTTTAAATCAGTTGCCAAGCGCACTGAATGCTATTGATCATCCTTCAGGAGATGGTCCTAATACTTATGTGGTTTCAAAAGCAACAAAGGAAGCCGGAATTACCATGGCGCTATCCGGTTTGGGTGGCGATGAATTATTTGCCGGCTACGATGTGTTTAAGCGAATGAAGTCGGTCGACTCTAAAGCATACTTGAATATTTTTCCATCATGGTTAAGAGCTGTTCCTGCCTCTCTGATTAAAGCTAAAAACAAATCGGTTGCAGGTGATAAACTATTTGAAGTGTTAACGCAGGAAAAGTTTTCAGTGAAAGAGGTGTATCCTGTTTCCAGAAAAATATTTTCTAAGCAGCAAGAAAAATTACTCTTAAGAAAAAATGAGAATCCATTAAAGGATATAATCGGAATGATCAAGAAGCCAGACGCTAATCATCTGTTATCTTACGTTTCTTTATTGGAAATGAATACGTACATGCAAAATATTTTATTGCGTGACACCGATCAAATGAGTATGGCAGTTGCATTAGAAGTACGTGTGCCGTTCTTAGATTATAAGTTAGTGGAGTTTGTGTTATCGGTAAATGATGAGCACAAATTTCCGCACAGCCCGAAAAAATTATTAATTGATTCCTTAAATAGTTTGTTGCCAGGTGAAATTATTAATCGCCCTAAAATGGGCTTTACTTTACCGTGGTCAGATTGGATGAAAGGCGAATTGAAAGCATTTTGCGAGGAGAAAATAAGAGCACTTTCCAAACGCGATTTCGTAAATGAAGGTGCAGTGATAGATTTATGGGAGCAATTTCTGCATGACAATAAAAAAGTAACATGGTCGCGCCTTTGGCATTTAATTGTATTTGAAAATTGGTTACAAACAAATCAAATCGAGTAATACTTGAAAAAGAAAAACATAGTTGTACTCATAGATTGGTATTTGCCTGGTAACAAAGCAGGCGGACCGGTTAAATCGGTGTACTCGATGTTGAGTTTACTTAAGAACGAATATAACTTTTCGGTTATCACTACCAATCATGATTTAGGCTCAACCGTTCCCTATAAAGGAATTAAACCTAATTCATGGAATTCATATGATGGTATTCCTGTTTATTATTTCTCGAAGGAAGGATTAAAGTCTAAGAATTTAATTGAGCTAATCAATTCTTTACACCCGGACATTGTTTATCTCAATAGTTTTTGGTCGTATTATTTTTCATTGCTTCCGTTGCGTGCCGAAAAATCCGGTAAGTTGAAGTGTGATTTGGTTTTGGCACCTCGTGGTATGTTAGGAAAAGGCGCTTTGTCAATTAAACCTTTGAAGAAGAAATTGTTTTTGTCTCTCTTAAAATTCGTGAATCTGCACTCAAAAGTAGTGTTTCATGCCACAATGATGGATGAAGAAAAGGAGATAAAAGGTTTTTTCAGAAAGGCAAATGTGAGAGTAGCGGCTAATATTAATTCTACACCTATTCTAAAAAACAAAAGCATTACAAAGCATAGGGGGACAGTCAGATTTTTTTATTTATCCCGTGTCGCCAAAGTAAAAAATCTCCATTATGCACTTCAAATGTTGTTAGACATGCCAAGTGATGCTGATATAACGTACGATATTTATGGATCAATGGAAGATAAGGTATATTGGAAGGAGTGTGAACAGATCATAAAGCAATTACCTGCTTCAGTAAAAGTGACCTATAAAGGAGAATTAAGTTTTGAAGAAGTACAGCCCGTTATCTCCAACTATCACTTTTTATTATTGCCAACTTTAAATGAGAATTTCGGACATTCTATAGCGGAAACGTTGCGTAGTGCTTGTCCGGTTATTATAAGTGATCATACGCCTTGGAATGGTATAAATAAAGCGAAATGTGGCTATGCATTAGATTTAAAGAATAAAACGAAATTTAAGGAGGCATTACTGGACGCCATACAAGCTGACGAAAAGGAATATGCTTCAATGTCGCAAAATTGCATTAATTTTATGGAGCAGCACACCAATTTCGAAAAGGATAAGGATGCGTACAAAAAATTGTTTAGTTAATGAGCACCAAAACTGATTTATCAAAATTCAACAATTCCTGGTATAAGCCGGGCGGGAATGTGTTTACACGTATGATTTGGTATTTCGTGAATGCAACCATTATTAATTCTTACATGCCATTTAGTTCCATTAAAATATTTTGGTTAAGAATGTTTGGCGCAAAAATCGGAAGCGCTGTAGTAATTAAACCGAAAGTAAATATTAAATACCCTTGGCGTTTAAAAATCGGTAACAACACATGGATTGGTGAAAATGTTTGGATAGATAATTTGGATGATGTAGAGATAGGTAATAATGTTTGTATTTCACAAGGTGCTATGCTGCTTTGCGGAAATCATGATTATAAAAAAAGCAGTTTTGATTTAATAATAGGTAAAATTATTCTGGAAGACGGATCTTGGGTAGGCGCGAAGGCAGTTGTTTGTCCTGGCACCACCATGAAAACACATTCTGTTTTAACGGTTGGTTCGGTAGCTTCAGGCACTTTAGAGTCATATTCTGTTTACAGCGGCAATAAGGCTGTGAAGGTGAAGGAAAGAAGCCTTATTAACTAATTGTTCAAATCTATAAGGTAGTTTAACTCAACCTTTTTTAGATATTAGCGTATAATGTGATGAAACATTATTCTATCAAATGTTAATAATTGATTTACAGCACGTTGCGATTTGTCCAATTTTTAGAGTGTTTCGTCGTTTATTTAGATTTTAAACAGATTTAGATTTTATATTTGTATCAATGTCAGACAATAAATACATCATACCAAAGACTAACCAAACTCCTTTAGTGGAATTTGACACCTTAAACGGTACTTTAAGTATGCATGGAAAAATGGTACCTGAAAATCCAATTGATTTTTTTGAAAAGGTGACTCAGTCTGTCGACGATTACTTAAAAACAAATCCGGCAAAGCTTGAAATAAACGTACGTTTAGATTATTTCAATACCGTTTCATCAAAAATGCTTTCAAAATTCTTCCGTAAGGTTACCACTGAGCATAAGCCCACCCTCAATTGGTTTTATGAGAAAGATGACGTGGAATTAAAAGAGGCAGGAGAAGATTATTCTCAAATTTTGAATTACCCAATTAATGTAATTGAATTGGATGAAGAATAGTCAATTATTCTTTCTCTTTCAATAATTTTTCCAAACTGTACATTTCATCACGTAATCTTGCCGCTTCGGCAAAGTCCATTTCTTTAGCAGCACGCAACATAGCGCTTTTTATTTTCGCGATTTGTTTTTTAAGTTCTTCACCACTCATGTATTGAACCACCGGATCGGCAGCCACATTAATTTCTTCACTTTCTGCATACGCTCTTATTAATTTTCCGTCTACCGTTACTTCAACACCGGAGTTAGGTGTGAGTAAAGCTTTTTTACCGGCTTGTGTTGGCGTAATGCCGTGCTTAAAGTTATATTCAATTTGCTTTTGTCTTCTTCGTTGTGTTTCATCAATGGTAAACTGCATGCTCTTCGTTATCTTATCGGCATACATGATTACCCGTCCATTCACATTTCTTGCAGCGCGTCCAACGGTCTGCACCAAGCTCCTTTCATTTCGTAAAAACCCTTCTTTATCCGCATCCAATATCGCTACTAAGGAAACTTCAGGTAAATCCAAGCCTTCACGCAATAAATTAATTCCAACCAATACATCAAACATACCAACGCGTAACTGTCTTAAAATTTCTACACGATCTAAAGTGTCTACTTCCGAATGAATGTAACGGCAGCGCACATTTAATTTGGTTAAGTATTTAGTGAGCTCTTCTGCCATGCGTTTAGTCAACGTAGTAACTAATACACGCTCGTCTTTCTCTACTACTTTATGAATCTCATCCAATAAATCATCCACCTGATTCAAACATGGTCTTACTTCTATCAACGGATCTAATACGCCGGTTGGTCTGATTAATTGTTCAACTACTACTCCTTCTGCTTTTTGTAATTCATAATCGGCCGGCGTGGCACTCACATAAATGGTTTGATTGACGAGCGTTTCAAATTCCTCAAATTTAAGCGGACGGTTATCCAATGCGCTTGGTAAACGGAATCCATATTCCACTAAATTTTGTTTGCGCGATAAGTCACCACCAAACATGGCACGCACTTGCGGTATGGTAACATGGCTTTCATCAATGATCAATAAATAATCATTCGGAAAATAATCCATTAAGCAAAACGGACGAGTACCTGCTTGTCTGCCGTCGAAGTAACGAGAATAATTTTCAATACCACTGCAGTAACCTAATTCACGGAGCATTTCCAAATCATAGTTTACACGCTCTTCCAAACGTTTTGCTTCTAAAGTTTTTCCAACCGATTTAAAATACTCTACCTGTTTCACCATGTCTTCCTGAATCATGTGCATTGATTTTTGCAATGTATCAGGAGCAGTTACGAAGATGTTTGCAGGATAGATGTTAAAGCCCTCAAATTTTTCAATCACATATCCGTTCGCGGGATCAAATGTTTCAATACTTTCTATCTCATCGCCAAAAAAGCAGATACGAACGCTATGATCGGCATACGCTAAATTTACATCTACCGTATCGCCTTTCACTCTAAAATTTCCTCTCTGGAATTCCGCTGTTGTTCGGCTATATAAGGCACTTACTAACTGATGCAGAAATTTATTTCGGGAAATTAACTGCCCAACTTTTACGGTGATAACATTTTTCTTAAAGTCTACCGGATTCCCAATTCCGTAAATACACGACACAGAAGACACAACAATAACATCTCTTCTGCCCGAAAGCAGAGAAGAAGTGGCGCTCAATCTCAACTTTTCAATTTCGTCATTAATGGCTAAATCTTTTTCAATGTATGTGTCGGTAGTTGGTAAATAAGCTTCTGGCTGATAGTAATCGTAATAACTCACAAAATATTCTACAGCATTATTCGGAAAGAACTGTTTGAATTCACTGTAAAGTTGCGCCGCTAAAGTTTTATTATGACTCAGAATTAAAGTAGGTCTGTCAACATTTTTAATAACGTTGGCAGCTGTAAACGTTTTTCCGGAGCCGGTAACACCCAAAAGCACCTGATTTTTTGTATCGTTGAGAACGCCTTCCGTGAGTTGCCTGATAGCTTCCGGTTGATCACCCGTAGGTTGAAATTCAGATGTTAGATTGAAAGGCATTTTGCAAATTTACGGAATAAAAATCTTTAAGCCGCGGAGCGCATTGTAAATAATCAGGCTTAACATTCTTTAAATAATTCGTTGATGTTTTTCGCCGTTTATCCGAATTTCCTGTCAGAGCTATCTTTATTTAGTGTAATTTTGATTAAAATTTAAAATTATGAGTAAAGGATTAATTACAGCAATTGTATTTGGTTTAATAGTAATGTTTGGCGGCTTTTGGGCTTGCAATAAACGTAATGGATTTGTTGGCTTACGCGAAGACGCAAAAGCACAATGGCAACAAGTAGAGAGTCAGTATCAGCGAAGAATGGATTTAATTCCAAATATCGTGGCTACTGTAAAAGGTGAGGCTAACTTTGAAAAAAGCACATTAGAAGCAGTGGTGGCAGCTCGTGCATCTGCTACACAAGTAAAAGTAAATTTAGACGACATCAATGAAGCGTCTATCGCGAAGTATAAAGCAGCTCAAGGTGAATTAAGTAATGCTTTAGGCCGCTTATTAATGGTGACCGAAAATTATCCGAATTTAAAATCGAATCAGGCTTTTTCTGATTTGCGTGTTGAATTGGAAGGTTGCGAAAACCGAATTGCGACTGAGCGTATGAAGTATAATAATCTGTCACGTGATTATAACAAAGCCATTCAAATGTTCCCGGGTAGTTTGCTAGCCGGTGGATTTGCACCGATGGCATATTTTGAAGCCGAAGCAGGTGCTGAAAAAGCGCCTAAAGTTGAGTTTTAATATTTCAAAGTAATGATTACAGCAGCGAAAAACTTTTTTAGTAAAGAAGAGCAACAACGTATTGTTGATGCCATCCGCGAAGCCGAAAGAAATACTTCCGGAGAAATTCGCGTACACATCGAAAATTTTTGTTTCGGTGACGCACTAGAAAAAGCTAAAAAAGTTTTTCGCAAGCTGGAAATGCAAAACACAAAAGACCGCAACGGAATTTTGATTTATATAGCGGTGGTGAGCCGGAAGATGGCGGTGATAGGAGATGAAGGAATTCACAAACAATTGGGAAATGACTATTGGAATAAAATAGTGAAAGAAATTGTTGACGGGTTTGCACATAATCATAAGGCCGACGGATTAACGAAGGGTATTATTGAGTGCGGAGAAAAGCTTAAGCAATATTTTCCTTATCAAAGTGATGATAAAAATGAATTAAGCGACTCCATTTCCTTTTAATCCTATGAAGCGCATTATATTTTCACTTCTTGTATTTATCTCTTGTCTGGGTGTAGCTCAGGTAGCACCTCGTCCTAGTCCGCAAAAGTTATATAATAATTTATCTGCCGAGTTTCCTAACTTCCTGAGTGCTTCAGAAGCAGAAACGATTGAGCAAAAGTTGGTCAATTTCAGTCGTGAAACGAGTAATCAGATTGTTGTTGTAATTGTTGATGATTTCGGTGGAACGGATGCGGCAACTTACGCCACTCAATTAGGGACAGAGTGGGGTGTAGGTAAAAAAGAAGCTAATAACGGTATTGTTATATTAATTAAGCCTACCGAATCAGATGGCGGTCGCGATTTATTTATTGCCATTGGTTATGGATTAGAAGGAGCAATCCCTGATTTAGCCACGAAAAGAATACGCGAAGATGAGATGTACCCTTATTTAAAGAGAGGGGAAAATTACACGGCGATAAATAACGCTACCGATAAGTTAATGGCTTTAGCCAAAGGCGAGATTGATGTTAAGGATTATTCAAAACAAAGAAGTGCCGACAGTTGGTTTAAAACCATAATGATAATATTAGTAATTATTGGTTTTGTTTGGATAATGAGTGGAAAGGGTGGTGGAGGAGGAACAACGTATAGCAGTGGAAGATATTATGGTGGTGGTGGGTTTAGCAGCGGCAGAAGCTCCGGCGGTGGCGGTTTTGGTGGTTTTGGTGGCGGAAGTTTTGGCGGTGGCGGTTCGGGAGGGAAGTGGTAAACGAATAAAATAAAAAACCCAGACAATTGTCTGGGTTTTTTTCTTTGGTAGCGGGAGAGTGATTAATAGCATTGATCACTTAATAAAGGCTTTAACTCAACGAAAACCAATCACGCGCTAGCGTGATTGTGTTTTTTATTTTTTGCCTTTCGCTCAAGCATAGCTTGGCTCAGGCTCAAAATAAAAAACCCATCGGTTACTCCGATGGGTTTTCTTTGGTAGCGGGAGAGTGATTCGAACACCCGCCCTTCCCATTAGGGAAGGGTATGAGCCCATTGAGTTAAAAAATCATTTATGATAGTGTTTTTAATAATTGAACCCCTTCCGGATTTATAATATTTTTCTTTTTTCAGGGCTTCTTCTTTGCTGCTAAAGAACTCAACATGTATCACAATCCAAGGTCGATAATGTCTTGTACTGTCTTTGCCAAAGATATTATGGGAGGCAAATCTTAGAATAAGATTGTTGGTATATCCGGTATAGTTTCTTTTGGATGTTGGTGAATATAAAATGTAAACTACATATTCCATACATTATACTATGTAAGCCAAATAAAAAAACCTAGGCTTTTGCCTAGGTTTTCTTTGGTAGCGGGAGAGTGATTCGAACACCCGACCTTTGGGTTATGAGCCCAACGAGCTACCCCTGCTCTATCCCGCACTATATTTTTAATTTCAAAAGAACTTTTTTTTTAGTTTTCTAACCCCTGTGGCGAGGTTTACTCGCCATCGCGAGTGTAACCTCGCGACTCTATCCCGCACTATATTTTTAGTTAAAGAACTGACTTGTTTAAATTAAGTTGTTACCTTAATTCGGGGGCAAAGATATATTTACTTTCTTTGTAAACAAAATAAATCTTATTAACATCACTCTACAATCACATAAAGCAGGCTTTGTCAACATTATAGGTTGTCCAAACGTGGGTAAATCTACCCTTATGAACGCGCTTATTGGCGAGCGTTTAAGTATTATTACCTCTAAAGCACAAACCACCCGTCACCGTATTATGGGTATTGTTAGCGGTGAAAATTATCAAATAGTATTTTCGGATACACCGGGTATTCTCAAACCAAATTACAAGTTGCAAGAGAAAATGATGCAATTTGTAATTAGTGCACTTAGTGATGCCGATGTTTTTTTGCTTATAACAGATGTATTTGAGGATATTGAATTACAACCCGAGTACGTTGAGAAGCTTCGTAAAACAAGTACGCCAATTCTTTTGCTAATTAATAAAGTGGATGCCGCTACCCAGGAGAAGGTTGCCCAAAAGGCAGAAGAGTGGAAGATTAAATTACCGAATGCACAAATATTAGCTATTTCAGCACTTGAAAAGTTTAACCTTGATCAGGTAATGAATAAAATTATTGAGTTGCTTCCTCCCGGGGAGCCATTCTACGATAAAGATCAATTAACGGATAAACCGGAACGTTTCTTTGTAAGTGAAATTATTCGAGAGAAAATATTACTCAATTACAAGAAGGAAATACCTTATAGTGTTGAGGTGATTGTGAATTCTTTTAAAGAAGAGCCTAACATTATTCGTATACAGGCTGATATTTTAGTGGAGCGTGATAGTCAAAAAGGAATTATCATCGGGCATAAAGGTGAAGCACTGAAAAAATTGGGAACCATGGCGCGTGAGGAAGCGGAGAAGTTTTTTGGAAAGAAAATTTTTCTTGAACTATTTGTGAAAGTGGATAAAGATTGGCGTAGCAACGATAATCGATTAAAGCATTTTGGATATTAATAAAATAAAGTAAATGGCCACCGATTGGAAAACAGCATTCGCGCCCTTAATAAAAAAATATAGGGGTAAACATCATCCTCTTAATTACGAGAATTTATATCAATTGTTGGTTGTGGTAGTTTTGTCTGCGCAAGATTCAGATAAGCACATTAACGAAATTGCTCCGGCTTTTTTTAAGGCTTTTCCTGATATGCCTTCTCTTGCAAAAGCAAATGCTGAATCTCTTTATCCGTTCATTGGTAAAGTGCGCAATTTTGGTAATAAAACAAACTGGCTGCTTAAGTTAGCTCAAATAGTAAAGACAGATAAAAACATTCCGCTTAGTATGGAAGAACTTACAAAACTCCCGGGAATTGGCAGGAAGTCGGCGAATGTGATTATGCGAGGAGCAGGTGTGAAGGCGGAGGGCGTTATTGTTGACTTACATGTTGTGCGCGTTGCACCGCGAATTGGTATTGCGAGTGGAACTGATCCAAAAAAAATCGAACTGCAAATCATGCAGCATATCCCTGAGAAGGATTGGGGAGAAGTAGGAATGGCTATTTCTTTTTTAGGTCGGGAAATATGTAGACCAACTAATCCAAAGTGCGGTGATTGTGTGATGAAAAGCGCGTGTGCTTATACAAAAACTTTACTTTAATTCACGCATACTTTACACGAACCTTGATTTTCTGTTTCCTCAGTTCCGCTATGTAAAACTTGTTGCGATTTTGAACCATAGCGATAAATTGTAATTCCTTTGGCTTTATTTTTCCAGGCAGTTAAATAAGCGTTTTCAACGTCTGTCACTGTTGCACCGCCCGGTAAATTAATGGTTTTTGATACGGCATTGTCGGTGTGCTTCTGAAAGGCTACCTGATGTTGAATGTGCCAGTATGGTTCAATCTCTAAGGATGTTTTAAATAATTCTTTTATTTCATTCGGCAAACCTGTGTTTTGAATGGAGCCTGATTTTTTTATTTCGGAAACAATTTCATCCGTTAATAAATTCTTCCGTTTTAAATAAATTAAACACGCTTCATTTATTTCGGTGAGGGTTTCGTTATTCAATACATTCTCTCTGTGAATTGCTAATGCAAATAATGGTTCAATTGAAGAACTGGTTCCTGCAATGATTGAAATGGTTCCGGTAGGAGCAATACTTGTTCTTGTTGCATTTCTAAGTTTAACATTTTCATTGTAGATGCTATTATCCCAATTTTTGAATACGCCTCTTTCTTCCGCTAATTTTTGAGACGCATCAAAACTTTTCTCATTGATAAATGCCATCAGTTCTTCTCCTAGCTTCACCGCTTTTTCGGAGGCATAAGGAGTTTCTAACTTAATAAGTAATTCGGCCCAACCCATAATGCCTAATCCTATTTTACGATTGCCTTTCACCATCGTTTTTATTTCGGGAATTACATAATTGTTTACTTCAATTACATTATCCAAAAAACGAATAGCCGTTGTAATACATTTTTCTAATCGTTCGTAATCTATTTTGTTTTTCTTTTCATCGTAAAATTTGGCAACATCTATCGAACCTAAATTACAGGCTTCATACGAAAGTAAAGGAACTTCTCCGCAGGGATTTGTGCAAGTAATAGCTCCAATCTTCGGAGTAGGGTTGCTTTCGTTAATCGTGTCTAAAAAGATTAATCCGGGGTCGCCGGTGAGCCAGGCATTAGAGATGATTTTATTCCATAATGCACGCGCCGGAATACTTTTGATGCTTTTTCTGCTAATCGGATGTTTCAATTCCCAATCTGCATTTTTTTCTACTGCAATCATAAATGCATCTGTTATGCCAACCGAAATATTAAAATTGCTGAGAACACCTTCCACATTTTTTAGTTCAATGAATTCTTCAATATCCGGATGGTCAATATTCAAAATGCCCATATTAGCACCTCTTCTTTTTCCGCCTTGCTTGATGTTGTCTGTTGCAGCATCAAAAATTTTCATGAATGAAATCGGACCGGTAGAGTAACCATGGCTCGAATTAATAAAATCACCGTTGTGTCTTAAGGCTGAAAAATTAAAGCCGGTACCACCGCCGCTTTGTTGAATAAGGGCAGTATTCTTTAATGTGGTAAAAATATCTGCAATACTATCTTCAACCGGTAATACAAAACAAGCGCTTAATTGATTCAAGGGCAGACCGGCATTCATAAGAGTAGGTGAGTTGGGAAGAAATTCCAAGCGACTCATAACTGCAAAGAATTCCTTTTCCCAATACAACTGTTGTTCTGAGTTGTTAAGTAGATGCTCGGCATTAGCAATATGATGCGCTACTCGCTTAAAGAGTTGCTCGGGTGTTTCCACAATGCTTCCATCGGAATTCTTAAGTAGATAACGACTTTCTAAAACTCTGAGGGCATTTGCGTTTAATGTTTTCATTGGTCTACTAAAATTAGTAAAAAACAGGCCGAATTCCTAGGCTCGTCTTATGATTTTTAGCAGTAAGCTAATTGCTAAATTATCTTAAAATTATTGGCTATCTTCGTTAACAAATGAGTCGTATCGCACAATTGAAATCTTACTTCAATAAAGAACGCCTGATTATTCTTGGGGTTGTTTTTGTGCTTTACTTTAACGCCCTTAAAAATGGTTACTCGTTGGATGACTCGATTGTTACGCAACCTGAGAATCTCACCGCCCAAGGACTAAAAGCAATTCCGAAAATTCTCAAATCATTTTATATCGGAAGCTCCGAAGATTATCAGTTCGATTATCGTCCGCTTGTTAAAATTTCATATGCCATCGAGCACGAATTATTTGAAGTAAAGCCCGGCACATCCCACTTTTTTAATCTTTTGCTTTATGTCATTAGTTTGTTTTTGTTTTATCGTTTACTACAACTTTTATTCAAAGATTATAATCCGAATCTACCGTTTTATATAACCTTGTTGTTTGCAGCCATGCCAATTCATACCGAAGTGGTTGCCAGTTTAAAGAATCGAGATATCCTGCTAAGTTTTATATTTAGTATGGCAGGATTTAAAGCCTATTATTATTTTTACGAATCAGGTTTTAAAAAATGGCAGTATCTTATTTTTTCTGTTGTTCATTTTTACCTGGCTTTTCTGTCGAAGTTTGATGCTTTACCTTTTATAGCCATCATTCCTGCTGTGTTTTTTGTGAAGGATTCGGGTCGATTTAAATGGATCGCATTAAGCATTGTGGCGATGATTGTTTCATTGTATTTATTTAAGGCAACTAAGAAGGGCATGATTGCGATAGAAGAAACCAAGCGTGTGTTATACTATTTCGAAAATCCTATGTACTTTAATAAAGGGATGCTGCACCGCGTCATTGCCATGTTTAACTCGCTCGGTTTTTACATCGTGCAATGCGTGTATCCGATTAAGCAAGTATGTTATTACGGCTACGACACCATTACAATTCTTAAAATTGGAAGCTATGGATGGTTGGGAATTATCGCTTTTCCTGCTTTAGCTTATGGCGTAATAAAATCTTTTTTGAAGAAAGACTTAGTAATATTCACCGGACTATTTATGTTTTGCGCCTCTTCTTCTATGTATTTAAATTTTGTAAAACCCGCAGTAGGAATTGTTGCCGATCGTTTCGCGTTTTTTTCATCAGCCGGAATTGCCATCGCTGCGGTGGGACTGTTATTTAATTATTTTAAATCAAAAGATCTTCCTAAAAACATAAAAGCTGTTGGGATCATCGTTTTGATATTGTTTTCCTATTCTATTATTACCCGCGTGGCAGACTGGAAAGATATTAATACCATAGTTGATGCGGATGTGACGAAATATCCAAACAACGCTTATCTGAATTATAAAAAGGGTATGCAAATTGTAAAAGAAGTAGAAAAATTCGGAGCCCAGGCAACACCCGAACAACGTAACGCTGCATTATCAATGGCACGACAATGTTTGGAAAAGTCAATTGAAGTTGAACCTAATTATGCGAACTCTAGAAATTATTTATCATATGTGTTGGTTTATCTGATTAATGACTTCAATGCAGCTTTGCCGCATATCAATGCATCTTTGGCCTATAAAGAGAATACGGAATTATACTATTATAAAGCTATAGTGATGCGCGAAACAAATCACAAGGACAGTGCCGAGTACTATTTAAAGAAGTGCATCGACATGGATATCGCGTTTTATAATGCGTATGGTTTATTGATGTACGACTATAATCAAAACAAGCAATTCGATAAAAGTTTAAACATGTTCCAAAAGGCATTGGATGCCGGTTTGGAAACGGAGGCTATTTATCAAGGTTTCGCTAAAACCTACGAAGCCATGGGCGATACGGCTAAGGCTAAAGAAAATTACCGGGAAGTTGTAAAGCTTAACCCTTCCAATACCGAAGCTGCCCAAAAGCTTAAATAGGGTCTTTTCTCCTCTCATAAAAAATATTTTAGAGCCTGTTTATGGAATTCTAAAGCCTCCTGCATCTCTATAGAAAAGTTTAACCTTAATACTATAGATATGCAAACCACTAAAACCAAAAAGTTCACCCACATCTTTGCAGTGGCAGCCATTACTGCCAGCGTTGTGGCTTGGATTACGCCTGCTTCGATTTATCAGGCGGCGGCCGAAAATGACTTTATTAAGTCATTAAAAAAGAAATTAACCGAGTATAATGCACACGCGCCTGAAGACCGCGTGTATCTGCAATTGGATAAACCTTTTTACCAACCCGGCGATGATATTTGGTTGGCCGCTTATGTGCGTGATGGTTTATCATTAAAGCCTTCGGATAAAAGCGATATCGTGCATGTGGAGTTAATCAGTCCGAAAGGAACCGTTGAGAAAAAAATCAACATTATTGCTAAAAACGGTAAAGCAGCCGGTGATTTTGCCTTAGATAAGGAAGCCTTAGGTGGTTTGTATAAAATTCGTGCGTACACTAATTGGATGAAAAATCAAGGCAACGAGAATTATTTTGAAAAAGAAATTCAAGTGCAGGATGTGGTATTGCCGAACTTAAAAATGAAACTGGATTTTGAAAAGAAAGCCTTTGGTGCCGGCGATGAAGTTATTGCGAAGTTGGAGTTAAATACCAATGAAAATAAACCATTATCCGATTATAAGATTAAAGTGGTTGGTAATTTAAACGGACAAAAATTTGTGGAGAAAGCTGATGTGACGGATGAGAATGGTATGCGCTATATCAAATTTAATTTACCAAAGGATTTAAAAACAAATGATGGTTTATTAAATGTGATGATTGATTATAACGGAAGTACCGAAAGTATTTCGCGTTCTATTCCCATTGTATTAAATAAAATTGATTTTACTTTATTCCCGGAAGGTGGCGATATGTTATGCGGTATGCCTAACCGTGTAGCTTTTAAAGCGCTTAATGAATTCAATAAGCCTGCAGATGTAGAAGGTGAAGTTGTGGATGCTGAAGGAAATAAATTGACTTCTTTCTCTAGTTTTCATCAAGGTATGGGAGCCTTTAATATTACGCCTGTTCTAGGAAAAGACTATTTTGTAAAAATCACAAAGCCGGAAGGTATAAAGGAAACGTATAAATTACCGGAAGGATTAAATCGTGGATACGCTCTGTCGGTAGATAATTCAAATCCCGGAGAAGTTACGGTGAACGTTAATACCACTGAAAAGGAAGAGTTAGCTGTTGTAGCACAAATGCGTGGCAAATCTTACTATACCACTTTAGTAAATGCAAAACCCGGTAGCAACAAATTTGTTTTTTCTACTGAAAACTTTCCGGTGGGTGTGGCGCAAATCACTTTATTTGATTCAAAAGGTATTGCACGCGCTGAGCGTTTAAGCTTTGTGAATAAAGATCGCCAATTAAAAATCTCTGTGGAAACAGAAAAAGAAAAATATTTACCACGCGAGAAAGTGAAAATGACGATCACAGTTCGTGATGAAAAAGGATTACCGATGCCGGCTAATTTATCGATGTCGGTTGTGAATGATCAGTTACTGTCTTTTGCGGATGATAAATCAGGCAATATTTTATCTCAACTTTTATTGCAGCAAGACATCAAAGAAAAAATTGAGGAGCCCTCATTTTATTTTAATAACAAAGAACCAAAGGCGGATAAAGCCTTAGATTTTGTGATGATGACTTCAGGTTGGCGTCGTTTTTCCTGGGAAAAAGTAATGGAAGATGAATTACCTGTAATTAATTATTTAGGTGAGCGCGCCTTAATTGCCGGTACGGTTTATAACGGAGAAAACAGTACGCCAATAGCCGGCGTAAAAGTAAAAGTTTATAATGGTGTGGAGGTAGAAACAGATGCTAACGGTAAATTCCTTTTAAAGAAAGTGGATTTAACGGCACCCGTTACATTATCTTTTAATAATGATGGTTATTATACCCAAACACAATATTTGTACGACTACAATCAAAACATGACTTTGTATATGTACAAGAAAAATTACAACTATGGTTATTATAAAAATCGCTCTCGCACTAAATCTTCTTCAGCTCAGGATTGGGATGAATTAGCTGCTGTTCCTGTATCAGAAGCTTCCGGTGGAGCAGGGGAAGGAAAAGCAATGAGAATGGAAAAGGCGCCAATGATGCCCGGTAATGCATTAAAGAAGGGAGATGGTCCGGTTGGAAATGCAAAACCACAAGATATAATTGTGGCAGATCAAAAACGCGATAAAGATGTTGCGAAGGAAGAAGCAGCGAAAGTAGTTGCATCAAGTGTTGCCGATCGTCGTTTTGATAACAAGAAAAAGGCAGCCTTAGATGACATGGAATTTGAACAACAGCAACAACAAATTCAAACCTATTACCGTGCCCGTGTTTACTACGCGCCAAAATACGAGAACCAACAAAATGTAGAAACACGTACGGATTTCCGTAATACCATTTATTGGAATCCAAATGTAGAAGTAGGTTACAGCGGTAAAAAAACAATAGAGTTTTATACTTCTGATGATATTACTTCATTCCGCACTACTATCGAAGGATTAAGCAACGATGGTTCCATTGGCCGTACCGAGAAAAATTTCTTTACGCAATTACCTTTTGCTATGAGTACAAAAATTCCGGTGGAAGTGGCTACAGAAGATTTCGTTTCCATTCCTTTGACTTTAAAAAATAATACAAACGGACCTTTAGGTGGTGTGATTAGTATCACCGCTCCTGATGGATTAAAAGAATTGGCAACGATTCCTTCTATTCAAACGATTATGCCGGGTGCAGCAAAAACCATTTATTTAGATTATAAAGTATTAGATAAAATTGGTTACGGTGAATTTGTAATTGGTTTCAAAGCCTGCGGACTAGGCGATGAGTTCAAACAAAAAATTAAAATTGCACCGAAGGGATTCCCTGTTCAGGCTTCTTTCTCAGGACAAGAAGTAGAGAAGGAATATACCTTTGAAGTGAATAAATTAGTGAATGGTTCATTAAAGGCAACTTTTACCGCTTTCCCGAATGTAGTGAGTGATTTAATGAAAGGTGTAGAAGGAATTTTACAAGAACCTTATGGTTGTTTCGAACAAACTTCATGTACTGCTTATCCTAATGCTATGGTGTTAGATTATATGAACGCAACCGATAGCAAAGACACAAAAACATTAGCGAAAGCAACCGATTTATTAAACCGTGGCTATAAACGCTTAACCACATTTGAAGCGAGCAACAAAGGTTACGAATGGTTTGGCGCGAATCCCGCACACGAAGGTTTAACAGCTTATGGTTTGATGGAATTTATGGATATGAAAAAAGCAGGACAAGATGTGGATGAGAAAATGTTGGAGCGTACGGCTAAATGGTTAATGGGTCAGAAAGATGGAAAAGGTGGATTTGCAAGAGAGAAACACGCGTACCATGATTTCGGAAGAATTAGTGATGATGTATTGAACGGATATATTGTGTATGCATTAAGCGAAGCGGGTTATACGGATATCAAAAAAGAATTTGAAACAGCTTATAACAAAGCAAAGGACACCAAAGATCCTTACTTGATGGCGATGGCAGCAAACGCGGCTTATTCTTTAAAAGATAACGCGAAAGGGAATGAAATGATGAATTTGTTATTGAACAAGCAAGATAAAGACGGAAGCTTTACAGGTTCAACACACAGTATTACTTATTCGCAAGGAAATTCTTTAACGATTGAAACGACTGCCTTAAGTATCATGGCGATTTTAAAGTCACAAGAGAAGAATGCAGGTGCATTAAGCAAAGCGGTACAATTCTTAACGAGCACGCGCAGCGGCTCCGGTGTATTCAGCTCAACACAAGGAACAATTTTAGCTTTGAAATCCTTGACTGAGTTTGCAAAGTTCAGCAAGAAAACCACGGAAGACGGAACCATTGTACTTTATATTGATGGAAAGAAAGTAGCAGAGAAAGAATACAAAGCGGGTGATAAAGGTGAAATTACTTTAGCCGGATTGGAAGAACACATTAAAGGCGATGGCAAACATACTTTAAAAGTGAAATATGTAGGTGTAAAAACGCCGCTCCCTTATTCAGTGGCCGTTAACTGGAGTACTTCTTTACCGAAGAGTGATAAAGAATGTGTGATTGATTTACAAACTAAATTGGCAAGCAACAAAGCGAATGTAGGTGAGACGGTACGTTTAACTTCTATCATCTCAAACAAGAAGAATGAAGAAGTGCCAAGTACAATGGCGATTATCGGAATTCCTGCAGGATTTAGCGTGCAACCATGGCAACTAAAAGAATTGCAAGAGAAAAAAGTGTTTGATTATTATGAAATCAAAGGCAATAACATCGCGATTTACTACCGTGGTATGGGACCAAAAGCCAGCAAAGAAATCAATTTGGATTTAAAAGCTGAAATGCCCGGTGTGTACGATGCGCCCGCTTCTACAGCTTACTTGTATTATATGAATGAATTCAAAACATGGACTGCTACCGATAAAGTAACAATAAGTAAGAGTTAAATAATCGTCATTGCGAGCAAAGCGAAGCAATCTTTAAAAAGGATTGCTTCACTCGGCGGAGCCTCCTTCGCAATGACGAAAACAAAAACAAAATGAAACTAAAAACTCCATACCAAAGCGATAAGAAGAGACTATTTCTCTTCTTATCTTTTATGTTTGTGTTTATGTTTTCGCAGGCAGAGAGCATCAACAAAGATTCCCTCAAATCCAAGTACGATATCAATGATCCACGCAATCCAAATTGTCCCTGTCACAAATACCAGAAGATAGCGGATGAAGAATACGAAAAATGGTTACGCCAACAAAGTAAAGAGCAGGGAATAGCAATTAGTAAATTGGATACACGCGAGGATAAATTAAAACGTAAAAGCATTTTTTCATTCACCAAACACAAAGCCAAGCGAAAAAGTAAAGCGCATCCGAAATTCAAAAAGCTCTTTGATATGAAACGCTATAAGTTTTGGAACCGCGTAACAAATACAACAGCTTGTTTTAAGTGGTAGAATTTTACTTTAGCTAACGTCTATTGCTGTCAGGTCGAGCGGAGTCGAGACCGGTTTTGAATCCACATCTCGACTACGCTCGATGTGACATTAAGAATAGAATGTCATTCCGACCGTAGGGAGGAATCTAATTCAAAAAGATTTCTCGCTGCCACACGAAATGACAATGGTTACAGAAAATGCTGTCAGGTCGAGCGGAGTCGAGACCGGTTCATGGATAAATTATCTGTTGAGTCGCTTCTCGACTACGCTCGAAGTGACAAAGGTTACTAAGTCTAAATCAATACAGCCAACTAATTCTGTTAAAACCATTCCTAGATTAGGGATGGTTTTTTTATTTTTTCTATCTTAAAGCATTAAAACCTATTTTATGAAAAAGACAATTACCTGCTTCCTGTTAATTTGTTCTTCCTTAATTTTTGCTCAACCTACTTCATTTTCCTCACGAGGCATTGGCGGTGGCGGCGCTCTTTTTGCTTGCTCCATTAATCCCGCTAACAATAGCGAATATTACATTGCCTGTGATATGGGTGAACTCTTTCATACCACTAACTTCGGATTAAGTTATAATCAAGTTCATTTTACTGAATTAATTGCAGGACATAACTCTAAAGTATGTTTTACCAGTTCCGTGGGTTTATTGTATTCCGTAAGCTATGCCAACAACATGGTTGTTCCAATGAAGAGTACAGATAATGGTGTAACCTGGTCGCCATTACCCGGTAATCCTGATAATAATGAAGAAACTTTTTCTATTGACGCAGATTATAATAATCCTAACCGCGTTATCATTTCCTATTACGGTGAAATTCATTTTTCAAATAATGGCGGCACTTCCTTTACACAAATTCACACAGCGGCAACAGCTGCCGGAAATGTAGTAGCAGGTGTGTTTTTCGATGGCAACAACATTTACATTGGAACCAACGATGGGGTTTTAATTTCAACTAACGGTGGTACAACATGGGCAACCGCTACCATCACCGGTTTACCAACCAACGAACGCATCTGGAGTTTTGCCGGAGCAAAAGTTGGCGCGGTGACTCGATTCTTTTGCATCACCGCTGATGTGGCAGATATTTATGTGGGCGTTGTAGGTTCTGATTATTTCAATTATCCGAAAGGAATTTATTCAGTAGATTATGGAAGCGGTAATTGGGTTTCAAAAAGTACGGGTATCAATTTCACAACTACCTATCCTATGTTTGTTGGAATGGCTACTAACGATATTAATACGGTATATGTAGCCGGAAGTAATTCCATTTCTGAACCGATTGTTTTAAAAACAACAAACGCCGGCACTTCATGGGCTAATACATTTAATACAACGGGTAATGCCAATATTATTACAGGGTGGAGCGGACAAGGCGGCGATCGTGGTTGGAGTTACGGTGAATGTCCGTTTGCTTTAGCAGTAGCTCCCAATAATGCTAACTCAGTTATCTTCGGTGATTTTGGTTTTGTGCATAAAACAAACAACGCGGGTACAGGATGGCAACAAGCTTATATCAATACAGCAGGACAACATCCGGCTGGAGCGAATACACCGCCGAATCAAAATTGTCAGAGTATAGGAATTGAAAACACAACTTGCTGGCAAGTACATTGGATCAACTCGAATAATATGTGGTCGTGTTTTTCTGATATAAGAGGCATACGCAGTACAGATGCAGGAAGTTCATGGTCGTTTAATTATACAGGGCATACCGGGAATTCGGCTTATCGTGTTGTACAACATCCAACCAACGGCACTTTGTTTATGGGAACTTCTAACATACACGATATTTATCAAAGTACCTATTTACAGGATTCTCGTTTGGATGTAACGGATGCGAATGGAAAAATTATGTATTCTACAAACAATGGCGCTACCTGGCAAAATTTACGTGTGTTTAATCATCCTGTTTTTTGGATTGCCTTAGATCCTAATAATCCGAACCGTGCTTACGCGAGCGTTATTCATTATAATGCCGGTGCAGGAATTGGTGGTGTTTACATGACAAATGATTTAAATAATTTAGCCACATCTTCCTGGACCTTATTACCAAATCCACCGCGTACAGAAAAACATCCGGCAAGTATTGTGGTGTTGAATGACGGTAACATGGTGTGTACTTATTCGGGAAGAAGAACATCGGGAGGTGCATTTACGGCGAGCTCCGGAGTATTTATTTATAATCCAACTTCTAATACATGGACGGATGTATCGCATACCGGTATGTATTACTGGACAAAAGATATTGTGGTGGACCCGAATGATCCTACACAAAATACATGGTATGTGGGTGTGTTTAGCGGGTGGGGCGGACCACCTAACGGTCTGGGGGGACTGTACAAAACAACCAACAGAGGAACAAGCTGGACGAAGTTAACAGGTACAACTATTGACAGAGTGGCTTCATGTACCTTTAATCCCAATAATGCCAATCAGATTTATTTGACAACGGAAGGACAAGGTTTATGGATTAGCCATAATATAAATGCGGCTACACCTACATTTTCGATGGTGCCGAGTTATCCGTTTCAGCAACCGGAGCGTGTGTTTTTTAATCCTTACAATACCTCCGAAATTTGGGTGACCAGTTTTGGAAATGGCATGAAAACAGGAACCGTAACAGTGACAGGTCTTCCGGAATTCAAAAACGAAGAGAGTGGAGTAGTAACATATCCAAATCCTGCCAAGGATGTGTTGAATGTTTTGGTTAAAGAAAATAAAATCGAGAAGTTAGAATTGTACGATGTAATGGGACGACTGTTGCTGAATGAAACAGAACAGAACACATTAAACATTTCTCAATTACCAAATGGAACCTATGTAGTAAAAGTTTACACGTCTAATGGAATAGAAAATAAAAAGGTTGTGGTGAGTAGGTAGAGGTTTTATATAAGAGTAAGGCAATAGCGTATGATAATAATTTAAAATACAAATTGAGGAATGGAAATTAAACTTGAAGTATTAACACTTTATAGATATTTTGCTTATGCTGCTCAGATGCGTGCTTTATTTCGTATGGAGACAAAAACTGATTGGATTAAATCAATGGATGGCGATGAAGCAAATTTGATTGGTTTTTTTTATTCAAAGGCAGGATTGTATCTTTTATACTCCTATTCAGGAATTTATTTGGTTATTGAAGGATGGAAGGAGTTAAAATTAAGTGATGAAAAAATAGACAAGCTAATATCTTCTCCCTATTTGGAACGCTTGCGACGATTTCGAAATGCTACCTTTCATTATCAAAAGGAGCCTTTAAGCATGAAACATTTGGATTTCTTCGGTACAGAAGAAGAAAAGACGGAAGTTTGGTTGAATGAAGTATATAATGAGTTTGAAAGATATTTCATGTCTATTAGAATGGAAATGCCTGAACAGTTAAAAATCGAGATTAAGGAAAAAAATCCTACAGAAGTTACTCAATTGATTCATAAGTATTTTGATAATCTCAAAGAGAATAAGAAAGAATAATATAAAGTATGTAATACAAATGTCTCCTATAAATTGTGATTAAGATGGATTCTTTTGATTTAGTTGATTTATTATTGCTACATCATGTGCCAAATGATACTTATTCGATTAACATTTATATCTTAAAAAATATGGAAGCAAAAAAAGTAGCGGTTGCTGGGTAAATATTACGGTTTTATTGATGTTTTTGAACAAACTATAAATCAATAGTAGTCCGCAGCTCAATTCCATTATTTGTCACAAAATTGGATTTTGATTATCAGGGTATTATTTCTCTATTTAACCAAGTATTACAAATTATAGCAAAGTGTTGTTTGGTTTCCTATATAAGAAAAGTTTAATTTAGTAACTTTAAATGTATGAGCATTACACCTAATACTATTGCAGTTGCAAAACCGAAAGCTAATTTAATTAGCTGCATTAATCACGATACCCCTCATATAGAAGAGAAAATAAAGTACTTTGCTGACTCTATAAATTTACTTTCAAAATCGCTTAACACACCCTTTGCCAATAAAAATATTAACACTAAAATTCTATTAAAAATTATACATCAATTACTTATTTGTCCAAATGGGATGAAGAAAAGGTATATTGAACATCATTTAAGTCATTACAAGGGTTTACTTTCGCCGGTAGAGGACTATTTTGTAAAAAACTATTATAAGGACTATTTTGAAAAAATAAACTCAGAGCTCTATAAGTATTTAACAAATAATACATATGATTGTGCTCCATTAATTGATTCTTTACAAAAATTAATTGCCTTGCTAGATAAAGAATACCTAGAAAGGGTTGTTGATGAGTTGATAAAGGTTGTTCATTGCGATAAATCATTGGAAGAGCATGATCATAAGCATATCATTGAGTTGTGTGCGAATATTATTATAACTGAATACTACTCAATCGGTTATTCAAGTGTCGAAATAATGCAGGTTTTTGATAATGCAATAAGATATAACCTTGAGCTGATTGATAAAATGTATAGGAACGAAATTTATCAAATACCAGTTCCTGAAGAGCTTTTTAATTTGAAAAACAAATTGTCATTAACAAAGTATAAAAACAAAGTAAAAAAGCACCTTAGGCAATCTAACCTAAAAGTACAGTTTCAAAACATTCTTTATTTGTACAATCAATCAATACACACAAGACGATTTATTTTCAAAATCCGAAACACTCAATTGGTCAGAGATAATCAAGGTGAAGCTTTAGCGTTTGAATGCAATGGTGTTAAATTTAAAAGTTCTTTTTACGATTCGTATATAAAAAAGGATACACGTAAGTCCTTTAAGGAATATTTGAAGCAAAGTGATAATTATATTTTTGCAGAGGTATCCGTTTTCTCAGGTAATCAAAATCAGGCTTTAGAGAAATCAATAAGAAAAGTAAGCGAAGCGTTGAACTATCTTAATTACAACCTTCATTCGGATTCCAATTTTAATAATAAATCAACCAAAGCTTATTTGGATCTGTCTGAGTATGCAAGCATCAATGATTTTTGGTCTTTTCTCACAAAGAGATATATTATTCCAATAAAGAAGATGAGCATCGATGCTATGCAGGAAATAAAAACTCTAGAGGACAATAGGTCCAATCCAATTTTTGCCAATTATTTGAATCTTGATAAAGTATTTTTTGAAGCGGTAAATGCTTCTTCAAATCCGTATATGATTAGCGATTTTTGGCGCTTTATAGAATCTCTTTTTGATGGGTATCAAAAACCTGAGGGAATTATTGACCGTATTCTTTCATATTATTCTTCAAAATCTCATAATCATAAATATTACGGATTATTTCAACAATGTAGTTTTTATTTACATGAATACCTCCTTAATGAAAGATTCAAAGATCTTGGCTATACAAGCGAGGAGTGGTGGAACATTTTAAATGACTTAAATTTAAAGTCCGAAACCATTGAGCCTTTAAAAGAAATAATTAATCATCCATTGATAAAATCATTTTTTGATAAAGTTCAAGCGATTCCTCACGAAAACATACAACATGAATTAAATAACCATTATTATCTAATGCTAAGAAATTGTAATATTCAAAGAAACCTATTTCAACATTCCAATTTTATTATTCCGGAATTAGAAACCATATGGCTTGATGAATTTATAAATTTTATGATAGCACTTCGCACTTATATAATCAAAGATTTGATAAATAATCCTGGTAAAACAATTGATGAGTTGATTCCAAGAGTAGAGCATTCTAATAGAAAATGATTTATCAGTATAATTATGGATGAACAAGCAAAAAATGAAATAATTGCTACAGTAAAGGATTTGCTTCCTGAAATAGAAAAGCGGTTCACTACAAACGAAGAAAAAAGAGACCTTAGGCAATTTGCAATTGCTATGGGCCTCGGAACACCTGAAAAGTTGTTGAGAAATCTAATCGAAAACCTTGCGTCTAGCGTTACTCTTGAACAAATCCCTTCGGTTCATAGAATTGAATCGATGATATACGGAGCGTTTGGTAAAATTAAGATTAAAAGTAATGTACAAATTACCCCTTCTATGCAAGCTGCAGGTTTAAAGTTTCTGCGTGTACTTGGAAAAGTAGGATTAAATAGCGCACAGTTTAGCAGTGAACAACTAAAGGATCTGGATATAAAAATGAAACTCGTTTTATCATCAATTGCACAGAATGAAGGTGATGACCCACAAGAACTTCTCGAGTTTTTTGATAAAACACAGCTTACGCCTGAAACAATAATGAGGTACCAAAAAAGCGACGAGCAAATTACGGAAGAATTGCTTTTGCAATCCTTTAAATATAATGTGAGATATGAGATAAACAAACCTAAACACCTTCTTAATTTAAGTTATCAGGAAGTAATGGTTCTTGCTGATGCTTATAACGAAAATAAGGTTGAAGTTAGAGTCGCTGGAGAGCTTATAAAACTTAAAGAAGTCTCAAGTCTTAAAATCTTCAATATTAAGGATAAAAAGGCATTAGATAATGAAATTTATTGGTCTGGTACAATGGCACCAGAAGCGAAGAAGTTTCATAATGTTGCAACATGGACCTATGATCGTTTCTGTCAGATTGGAGATGATGTTACCAGTAAGTTTCTAAAACCAGTAATTAAGTGGCCTACTCTAGCCGTTCCTGAACCTGAAATGGATATACCTGCATTAATAAAAGGTGGGGAAGGAAGAAAGGTTGAGTTTAAAAGTAGATTTAGATGGGACTTATCGGCAAATAGGATTGAACCGAAAATCGAATATAAATGTCTAAGGGCTATTGCTGGCTTTTTAAATAGTGATGGAGGAGTTTTGCTTATCGGCATTAAGGATGACGGCAGTATCCTTGGCATAGATGATGACTTTAATTCATTCGCAAAGGGAAACAAGCAGGATGAATTGAAGAAGCATTTTGATAACCTTATTTCAAATCATTTTGGCAAACATAGCAATGCGTCAATTCTTTTTGACTATTATGAAATTGAAGGGAAAACAATAGCTTATGTTAGAGTTGAAAAGGCAAATGCAGAAGTTTTTATGAAAAGAAATGGTACTGAGGAATTTTATATAAGAAGGTCTGCAAGTACTGAGCAGTTACATGGGAGTGAATTATTAAAATATATAAGAGAACACTGGAAAGGTAAATAAAATCCAAGATTAATCTCCCCCTTCACACGAATTTTTAATCCACACTCATTATATTACTTCTTCTTCTCAGCTTCTTTAGCCTTCTTCTTAAAGTATTTTCTTAAAAGAATATTATGTTTTAAGGCTTCCATGTTTTCGTTGAAGTTGCCGGTGCCGCTGTCTAAATTTTTCATGGCCGATTTTAAATCCTTTACAAACATGGTATCCATAATCAACATACCTAAGGTGCCTTCGTTGGTGTTTATTTTCTTCGATACATTTCCTAAATCCCCTGTTATCACCGCGAGATTATCGCCTGCCAGGTTTAATTTAACCATGGTATGGTCGAGGCGGGTAGAGAGTGTAGTATCTGTAATTAAGGTTCCAATTAATCCTTTACCGCCTTTCATTTCTTTTGTTAAGTAATGTAAGTCGCCAATTACCACGGCGGCGTTGTTGCCTGCCATTTTAATATTCACCACCGCTTGCTTAATGTTTTCAGCCACCACTGTATCCATTAATAAACTCCATAAGGTATTGCGACTGTTTATTTTTTGCGCAATGGTTTTTAAATCGGTGGTGATGTTTTTGATATTATCGTTGGTGGTGCTTAGTGTACGAATCATCTCATCTGTTTCAATGGGTCTTAATGTTTTTAATTGATCGCCCTCTTCAATACTCGGAGCTGTACTGCCATCTTTAGCGGCGTTAATGTTGACGAGTTTATTTCCCATTAAACCATCTGTTCCAACCGTAGCAACTGAATTCTTTTTAATGTATTGCTTTACTTTATCTTGTATCAACATCACCACACGCACCGATGAATCCGAAATTATTTCTACACTTTCTACGGTGCCAACATTAATTCCGGAGAAACGCACATTGTTTCCGGTCATTAAACCATTCACATTATAGAAATCGGCCGTAATGGTAAATGTATTGCTAAATAAATTACGTTTAGCACCAATCATGTACAGCACTACAATTAAAAATAATGTACCGGCCAATACAAAGGCGCCTAATTTTAAATTTCTTCCTGTTTCGTTTGCCATGTTACTCAAAAAATAATTTTATTTTCGGATCAGTAGAAGCTTTCATTTCATTGAAAGTTCCTTCCGCGTAATTTTTTCCTTCTATCAACATCACTAAACTATCCGCCGCGATTTTTACGCAGTTTAAGTCGTGCGAAATAATGATAGAAGTTGTATTGTATTTCTTTTGCACTTCCACCATTAAATGACTGATTTCTCTTCCTGTAATCGGATCCAAACCTGTAGTTGGTTCGTCGTACAAAATAATTTCAGGTTTTAAGATTAATGTGCGCGCAATGGCAATACGTTTACGCATACCACCCGATAATTCGGAAGGCATCATGTCAACGGTATGGCCAAGTCCAACTGCCTCTAATGCTTCCATCACCAAATCATTTACATTGCGTGTTTCTTTTTTCATCCAGTGACGACGTAAAGGAAATTCTAAATTTTCTCTTACCGTCATGGAGTCGTACAAAGCATTACTCTGAAATAAAAAACCAACCTTTACGCGTAGTTTATCTAAGTCTTCGTTATTTAATTTCGGAACTTCTTGTCCTAATACATTAATACTTCCCAAATCAGGAGGCATTAATCCGATGATGCATTTAATTAAAACTGATTTTCCGGAACCTGATTTTCCCAATACACCAATGCTTTTTCCTTTCGGAATGTTTAAGCTGAAATCATTCAATACCTTATTGCTTCCAAAACCTTTGTAAAGGTTACGAATGCTCATCACGTAATCGCCTGAGGAAGTTTGTGTGCTATGTTGTGTTTCTTCTTTCAGCATTACGTTAATCCTAATAAGTCGGCAATTTGTACGGCAATTAAATCTAATACAAACACGAGTAAGGAAGCAATTACCACGGCAGAGTTCGCTGAGCGTCCAACGCCTTCAGTTCCTTTACTGGTGGTGTAGCCTTTGTAGCATCCGATAATTCCAATGGCTAAACCAAAGAAAAATGTTTTTAATACAGCGGGAATTAAATCGGTGTACGCGTTTGTTTCAAAAACCTGATTCCAGAATAATTGCCAGCTCACCACGCCATGTATGTTGCAACCCAAATAGGCTCCGTATAAAGAAATAGCATCTGCCAACACACCTAAAATCGGAATCATTAAGATAGCAGCGAATACACGGGTTACAACTAAATATTTAAAAGGATTGGTGCCGGATACTTCCATGGCGTCAATTTGTTCGGTTACGCGCATCGAACCTAATTCGGCTCCCATTCCCGAGCCGATTTTACCTGCACAAATTAGTGCTGTAATTACAGGTGCAATTTCTCGAATGAGGGATACGGATACCATTTTGGGTAACCAGGCTTCTGCACCGAATTCTACTAAGGTAGGGCGGGATTGCATGGTAATTACCAAACCCATAATAAATGCCGTAACGCCTACTAAGCCTAATGATTTATAACCGATAAAATAACACTGTTTTAAAAATTCACCAAATTCATATCGTGGCCTGAAACACTCCTTAAAAAAGCGACCGGTGAATGCAGAAATATTTCCGGCTTCATTTAAAAAATCATTGAATGCCTTGTTTTTAATCATTGCTACGAAGATCTGATTTAGGTTAATTTTCATAACCTATTCCTATCAGTAATATTACTGATAAAAATCAGATTTCAGAAGAGAAATCCCCAAAAATGCGCCAAAACTATTGTTTTAATAGCTTGAAAGTTTGACTTTTTTGTCCGGCACTTAGTTTTAGAGTGTAAACGCCTTGCTGAAGCTGGCTTGTATTAATCGAAAGTTTGTTATCGGCCGTTTTACCACGAAGCATATATTTTAATACTTCGCGTCCGGTTACATCAAACACTTCCGCTAAAATTTCCGTATTCTCTAATCCGCTTGCATCAATCTGTAGTGTGTTGGTGAAAGGATTCGGGAAAACAGATACGTTCAATACATTGAAATTTTCTTGTACGCCGATTCCAATACAGGTAGTATCTACTTTTTGTCCGTTACTGCTGAATACATTGCTTAATAATCCCGCTCCATTTTCAGCTCTTACATTAAAATAATAGGTGGTGTTGTGCGTTAAGCTTAAACTCTGACTGCTGGTGGATGTAGAAGCCCAGTTATTGGTCCAGTTTAAAACATCTGTCGCTCCCGCACTTGTACCAATGGAGTATGAATAGAATGTTACGGATGAATTGGTATCGGCACTTGCGCTCCAATTAGCGAGTAAGGAGTCTTTAGTACATGCTGTAGAAATATCCGTTCCGCTTCCGTCATTTACAAAAGTGATGTTGGATGGTGGTGTCCAGTCAATATTTAAATCGTGATAGTAAATCGGAGAAAGGTTTCCTGCCGAATCCTGGCAAATGGATTTTACTTTGGCACTGAATTGAGTTGGACTTGGATTCTGATAACGGATATCATTCGCGTTACCCGGACCAACACTTACGTTTGTAGTTGCTGCACGAGAACGGTATACTTTTATTTCATCAATACTGAATTTACTGTTGCCGCTTCTGAATGAAATGAAATTTCCATTGGCGTATGGCGATGGGTCGGTCCATGTGGCAACTAAAGCGTTATTCATGTAAACGGAAATTTTCCCTGTGATGCGGTCGTAAATTACTTTAATGTCGTACCACTGCGCCGCGTTAAAAGCAAGTGCCTGATCAATTTTTGGTAAACCAAAATTATTGTTCACTACTTTATAGATTTGAATTTTTTGATCGTCTAATCTGAACCAAACAAAATAAGAGTTGTTGCGGTTGGTACTGTCGGCATTATCACAGAAGAAATGCAATCCCGCGCGGCGGTTTGTTCCTGTTCCTTCTATTTTAGCTAGGAAGTGGTATAAATAGCGATTGGATAAATTTTGCGTTAAGGAAGCGTAAATGTTTGTGTTTCCTGCGGCTGTACTTGTTTCGTCACTTTGTTCGAGTGAATTATTGCTGATGCCCCATGTTCCTGCTTTTTGTGTCCACTCAGGATGAATGGCATTATCAAAATTATCGGCGAAGAAACCACGTGTATAATTGGCGCGCCATTCGGTGCCATTAAAATCAATTACCTGATAGTAACCTTTTTCTACGCCTGAACCTCCGGTATTATCTAAATCCGTGAATGTAGCACTAAAGGTGGTGGTTTTCCACGCGCCTAATGTAGCTACAGAAGTTGTTGGTGCGATTACATCCGGTGCGGAGGTCACCACTACGTTAGTTGTATAACTGGCAACCCATCCCGGTGCTAAAGTAGCGCAATCACTTCTGAACTCTACCAATAAACTATCGTTAGTAGAAGTAATAGGACCCGGACTAACCGTTCCTGAATATTTTCCAATGAGAGGAGAGTTTACATTACCTCCGTCGTAAATAAAGAGATAATCGTAATTCTTTTCAGTATTAAACGATGTAAAGTTTAAAGTGATGTTGGTAGCGCCGGGTTTAGTGAAGAGCCACAATTTTCTTTCGTCATTAGTGTAATTAGCACTCGCTCCGCCCGAATCATAAAAGTTTCCGGAAGATGCAGTATACGTTGTTACGGTATATGTATTGTTAAGCAATTTGTAAAAACGTTCCCAGTCCCAGTTTGGTCCCGGATCAGTGTGTGTTTGGTTAGGGTACATTTGATGCCCTTTAATTTTTACGCAAGAACCTTGTAAGCATTGAGAGGTGGTGCCGGAGCAACTTGGACCAAAATAGCAACGTAATGGATTAATAGAGTTGCTCGTACACATGTCTCTCACTAAAGCTGAAGAGGAGTTATACATTGCTGTAGTAAACCAGGAAATACTGCTCACATAACCTTCGTGTTCGATTCCCAAAGTGTATGGATTCTCAGAGCCCACATGCCAGGCTTTATCCGCCTCTAACACCATTTGTGTGACTTGTCCGTCGGAACTGCGAATCACATAATGCGCAGATGCATTGGCACTGCAATTCTTAAACCAGGAAATACAACCGGCATAAGAACCTTGAACAAAGTGAATGGTAACGGCTGAAATTTGTGTGCCTGAACGAGAGCTGAAATTACATGTTGTCGGATTCCATATTGCGGATGGGTAATCGGGAGAGGCTAGGGTTAATAAGCCTGACTTGTATTGCTGACCGCTAGGAGTAGATACGGATGAAGAGGAAACTTTTAATGAGGAAGAAGATAAGACAGAATAATTATCACCAAAAATTTCTTCGAGATTCAAATGATAATCCGGGAAATTATAAGCATCTTGAAATTCACCTTTGTTTAAAAACCAGAATAACTGATAAAGGTGACTGTTCATCACAAAATCATTGGTGAGATTATTTACAACAGGTAATTCACTTAACTCAACCAATATTTTTTTGTAATCTGCCGGATTGGAAGAAAAATTAGCATGTAGACTTTGCAGTTTGTTAAATGCTGCGGCATATGCAATGATGGAAGTTTCCGCGTTTTGTTTAATGTCTTTTTCAGTAAATCCTGAAAGTTGCGCAACAAAGGAAAGGTTGCTGCGGAAATAATCTTTCCCATCTTCCGTTAATCCCATAACGGAAAAAGCTTGCGGTATTCCGATACAACTATTCTCTTCATTGGATAAATGCGTGAAACGGGTTTGTGTCCAAGCCACAGCTTCTAAAACTCCTTTCGGAACAGAAGGGTAGAGTGCATACGCTTTTTTAAAGCTGTTCGCATAAGGATTTTCAACGATTAAGGAATTTGCATTCGTTACTAAAAACAATGCGGTAAAGACAAAAAGTAAAAGTTTTTTCATAGTAAAATGGAAAGCTTAAAATTAAGCTATTTATCAATGAAAATGGGAGGTAATTGTTAAGGAATTATTGGCTTTTTGAGAGCTAAAACGATTTTAGTTTTTCCATTTGGAAATTAACTCGGAAGCGATGCGATACGGATTAATTTTTCCGCTGTCTAAATTCTTTTCAATATTCTTTAATTCTTCTTTGATGGAAGGATGATTGTAGAATTTTTCTTTCAATTGCTCGCTGATGCTGTAGTGTAGCCAATCACTTAATTGTTGTTTACGCTTCAATGAAAAGTAACCGTTCGTAATACTTAAGTTTTTATAGGATTCAATGATTTGTAAAGCTTCTTTGATGCCTTCATTTTGTATACTGGAGCAGATTTCCACTTTCGGAATCCATCCGCTTTCTGAGGGTGGAAATAAATGTAAGGCGTGCGCGTATTCTGTTTTCGCGTTTTTAGCTTTTTGTAAATTGTTTCCGTCGGCTTTGGTAATTAGAAGTGCATCGGCCATTTCCATGATGCCGCGTTTAATACCTTGCAATTCATCGCCGGCACCTGCTAACATCAGTAATAAAAAGAAATCCGTCATCTGGCTAACGGCAATTTCACTTTGACCAACTCCCACCGTTTCTACAATGATAAAATCAAATCCGGCCGCTTCGCAAAGCAAAATGGTTTCAAATGTATTTTTGGTAACGCCACCTAAAGTTCCGCTGCTGGGTGAAGGACGAATAAAAGCATTCGCATGAACAGAGAGTTTTTCCATGCGTGTTTTATCGCCTAAAATACTCCCTTTACTTTTCTGGCTGCTTGGGTCGATGGCTAAAACAGCAAGGCGGTGACCGTTATTTACTAAGTGTAAACCGAAACTTTCTATAAAGGTACTTTTTCCTACACCCGGTACGCCGGTAATTCCTAAACGAAAGGATTGTCCGGTTTTGTGCATGATGCCGTCTATCACCTTTCCGCCTAATTCCTGATGTTCCGCTTTTGTCGATTCAATAAGCGTAATGGCACGGCTTAGAACGGTGATATCGCCGGAGAGAATTCCGTTGATGTAATACTCGGGAGTATTTGTTGGATTACTCAAATCGTAAATGTTTTACAGAGATACCTTTGTTTTGTAATTCTTTCAGTGATTCGATGCCGATGCGTAAATGTTCGTTCACGAATCCATCGGTTACTTTTTTATCGCTCTGTTCAGTTTTAACTCCTTCAGGAATCATGGGTTGATCGGTTACCAATAAGAGAGCCCCTGTTGGAATTTCATTATGAAAACCAACGGTGAAAATGGTAGCAGTTTCCATATCAATCGCCATTGCTCTTAATTGACGTAAATACTCTTTGAAGTTATCGTCATGTTCCCACACCCTGCGATTGGTGGTGTATACAGTTCCGGTCCAGTAATCACGATCACTGATGCGAATGGTGTAAGAAATTGCTTTTTGTAAATTAAAGGAAGGTAGGGCAGGTACTTCACTCGGAAAATAATCATCACTGGTTCCTTCTCCTCGTATCGCAGCAATCGGTAAAATTAAATCACCTATTTGATTTTTCTTTTTAAGTCCGCCGCATTTGCCTAAAAACAAAACGGCTTTAGGTTGTATGGCGCTCAATAAATCCATAATGGTTGCCGCACTCGCGCTTCCCATTCCAAAATTAATGATAGTGATGTTATTGGCTGTGGCACTGCTCATAGGTCGGTCTAGTCCGCGTACTTCCACATTATTCATTTGTGCAAACATATGCACGTAATTGCTGAAATTTACCAATAAAATGTATTGACCAAATTCTTCTAAAGGCACACCTGTGTAACGAGGCAACCAATTATTTACAATCTCTTCTTTGCTTTTCATATGTCTTTGTAAATCGTATTAATGTAAATATATTTATAAAAATTTAATTATTCATTGGACTCAGGTTTAAAATATCCAACATTTAATGTTAAGATAAAGCACGAAGGAAAAAAGGCCTTGGTGTTCGATGAAGTCAGAAAGAAATGGATTGTTCTTACACCTGAAGAGTGGGTACGACAGCATTTTATTAATTATATAATTACAGCAAAGGAATTTCCCACCTCTCTTTTATCCATTGAGAAGGAGATTGAATTAAATGGTACAAAAAGAAGATATGATGCTGTAGTATTCAATACAGCAATGCAACCTGTTTTATTGGTGGAATGTAAGTCGCCCGATGTGGCATTAACAGAGCAAACTGCCGAGCAAGCTTTGCGATATAATTTGGTAATGGGCGTTCGTTATTTGGTACTCACAAATGGCTTGCAGGAAATAGTAATAGATACGTTTGGTAATAAACTAAAATACCTTCCCGACATACCAATGTATAAAGAACTCGTTTAGTTCACCTTCACAATTTTTCTGATTTCCTTAAAGGAATTATTGGAGAGAGAAAGAAAATAAATTCCATTCTCCAATTTAGAAATATCGATGGTGTTAGCGTTAATTTCATTAATGGAGATTCTTTTTCCGCTTACATCAAACAATTCATAGTTTAATTTTTCATCACTTACTATTTGAATAAAGTCTGACGATGGATTTGGAAAAACCATCACATCATTTCTTGAATTAGCAATTTCATTGACAGAAGTGAGTGTATTTAGTTTGTATTTTCTGAAGAATCGCCAAATCTGAACAGAGGCATTAAAATCCTGATTCGTTACACCCGTAGTAAACGCCGCGCCCGGCCAGGTATGTCCGCCACCTATTATTTTATAAAATTCAACACTCGAGCCGCTATTGCCGCCAGTGTAGATGTAATGCTCAGCTGTACATCCGTCGGTTGTATTGATGTTTGGTACATTACTAAACGAAGGCACTGAATTACAATTGTTTTTAACGCGCCACATTTTTACCAATGTATCTGCCGCAATCATGGTACTGTTTCCAGCATAAGGCACAGTAGGATCGGCAGTGCCATGAATATGCATAACAGGAACCGGTCGGCCCGGATTACAACTCGAAAACCAGTTTGTGAAAATGGTACCGGTTACGCCTGCAATGGCTGCAATTTTATTACTGAGATTACACGCTAAATAATTACTCATAAAGCCACCATTACTCATACCAGTTGAGTAGACACAGTTGTTGTCGATGTTGTAAGTTGCTTTTAAAGAATCAATGAGTTGACTTAAAAACAAAAGATCGTTGGCTCCAATAGTGCTGATACCTGCATTCCAGTAGGGTTGATTGCTGCCGTCTTTAGTTCCTTGCGGATGTACAACTAAAAAATTGGCCGTATCAGCTATAGGCATAAAGTTGCCGTAAAATTGTTGTTGAAAGGAAGTGGAAGTGTATCCGTGTAAATTTAAAATCAGCGGAACTGATGTAGCACCTGTGTAAATTGTTGGTCTGTATAAACGATAAGTACGGTAAATACCATTGGAATAAATACTATCAATAACAGTTACGCCAGTTTGCGCGTTAACAAAAAAGCCTGTTAGAAGAAACAGGCTTAAGAGGAATTTTATTTTAAAGTTCATTCGTTTAAATTAATTATTCAACATTACCGGCATTACCAACATTAAAACATCTTCACCCGGATTTGCTTTTTGTGACGGTACGATAATTCCTGCACGGTTTGGCGCGCTCATTTCAATGGTAATTTCATCACTTTCCAAATTGCTTACCATTTCAACCAAAAATTTAGAATTGAAACCGATTTCCATGTCTTCGCCAATGTAAGAGCAAACTAAACTTTCGTGACCTTCATTCGCGAAATCTAAATCTTCAGCAGACACAATTAATTGGCTTCCGTTTATCTTTAAACGTACCTGATGCGTTGCTTTGTTAGCGAAAACACTCACGCGTTTAATGGCACTAAGGAAAGATGAACGATCGATGGTGAGTTTATTCGGATTTTGTTTTGGAATTACAGCTTCGTAGTTCGGGTATTTGCCGTCGATTAAACGACAAACTAAGTTGATGTTTCCAAAAGAGAACAAAGCGTTAGTTTTGTTAAATTCTACTTTTACTGCATCATCTACACCGGCCAATAAAGTTTTTAAAACATTCAATGGTTTTTTTGGCATAATGAAAGAAGTAGAAGCACCGGCTTTTGCATCATTACGTGTATAACGAACTAATTTGTGAGCATCAGTTGCAACGAAGATGGAATTAGTTTCGGTAAACTGACAATATACGCCACTCATAACGGGACGTAAATCATCGTTTCCTGTTGCGAAAATTGTTTTATTGATTGCAGAAGCAAGTATGTCACTTTTGATAACGATAGAAGTTTGTGAATCTAACTTTGGCATTTTAGGATACTCTTCACCGTTATGTCCGGTTAAAGTATAATCTCCTGTTTCAGTTTTTAATTTCGCTGAGAATTTTTTGTTGTCGATGATGAATGAAATAGGTTGTTCCGGTAAATTAGATAAAGCATCTAATAATGTTTTTGCAGGAATAGCAATACTTCCACCTTGTGAAGCTTCCACTTTCAAACTTGTGGTAATGGTAGTTTCCATATCGCTAGCGGAGATGGTTAATTCGCCATTACTCACTTCAAACAAAAAGCAATCTAAAATAGGAATGGTGTTGTTTGTGTTTAATACGCCTCCAACAGATTTTAAATGTTTTAATAAAGTGATAGATGATACAACAAAATTCATATGCTCTTATTTTTATAGATTCAATAATACAATAAAAAACAAACAGAGCAAGCCCTGTTTATTCTCTAACAAATTTAAGTTTACCTCTAAAATAAGGGGTCTAAAGTGCCTTTAGTTTTGAACTACTTTTTAACAGAGTTTTTAGGGAGGAAATAGGCGTAAGTGGGCAGTATTTTTCCGAATACATAGTATTGTACCAGGGCTACTTCCTTGTTATTATCGTAAGTCAGGAAAAATCTATCCGGATCGTATTTGTAATCGATGCCGTATTTCTTATTAATCTCGAAACTTGAATTTTTATGGTGAAAGTTAAATATTTTGGTTTCGTTTTTTGTATCGGTAATACTCAGTTTTATGTAGGGCACCGACGAGCGTAATGAATCGCACAATTTTTTGTTGTACTCAGTTAGAAGTTTTTCGTAACTCACATTTTGAAAATAGGCGAGGTACTGTTTCATCTTGGTTTCGTCAAATGTGATTGGTTGTCCGTTTAATTTATTTAACTCAAATTGCGTAGTGCTTTTCAGATTAATCACAAAGGATGAATCGGGATTTTCTGTGAGTTCTAATTTAATTTGTTTGATGTTCGGCGGTATGTAATTAAGTATCATACGGTCGCGCCAATCGGTTTCGTCAGTGATATATCTAGGTCCCAGAAAACCAGTAAATCCCGGAATGAACGTGAGGTAAGGTTCATCATAATTTTCACCCGAACTTAGATCGGTTAAAATCATATAACTGCCATCATTATCCATGCTTTCATGTCCGACATAATATTGTTTGATTAGCTCATCGTCTTCATAAATTTCCACTTTAATGGAACTGGTGGCCATTCGCTTTATCACGGCTTCACGTGCCGATTTTGATACCGGCGATTTTACATCTACCATTTTCATGGTGTACAATAAAAGGCTGATAGCATCGGTTCTGGCCGGATATTTACCGTTAACAATCCATCCGTTATTTTTTCTTTCTAAGTTTACTTTTCTACCTTCCTTATCAGCTAAAAATATTTTCGTAATTGCTGCTGTGTCTTTTACGGCAAAATCACGTGCTTCTTTATTAAGGGTTGAATCCGAGGTTTTGTTTTTATATAACCAGAAGGAAATGGCGCACAAAACACAGAGCGCAGTAATGACAATTAAAGAAGACTTATTCTTCATAAATAAAAAACAATAAAAATAAATTAAGCTAAGAGGCGGGGTTAATTTCTCTTAGTGTACTCACTGCGTTTATTAAATAACGCGTCTGCTAATTTGTTATAACGTAACATTATTTCAAATCCTCCAACTGTTCTTGAAGCTTTTCGGTAACCTGAAATGTTTGCATCGTATGATAAACCAATTGCATAATTACCCATATCCAATAAGATCTGAGGAATAATAGCGTCATTAACACGATAAAATAATCCTACACCAAAAGAATTCTCAACTTTTTCACCGGTTACTTTAGTTCCGTTTTTAAAGCGGTATTTAATAAAAGTACCTGCATTAATTTCAGTAGCCGGTCCTTGAATCATGTAAATCACTGTTGGATTAACTGTCACCTTACTGTTTGGAACATCATAACGTAAAGTGGCCGAACCAACATAACGAGTTGGTAAACGGTAAGGCTCAGCATAAGGCGCACCTGTGTTTGGATCAATTTGTGAGTTACCAAATTCCTGTTTAGCACGGTTTAAGTGATACGCCGCCACACCGATTCTTAAACTGGTGATATAATCACGGTCATTTCTTTTTTTATCGGTAACAAACTCATACGCTAAACCTGCTCCCAAATCGGAGGCGGTGAAAGATTGGTACGCCACACTTTCGCCGGTAGGGCGGGTAGGATCAATTTCTGTTCCGTTATATTGAGTTGCGTAAGTTAATTTAGCGTAGTTGGCGTTATTCATGGAAATACCACCATAGATTCCGGCAGAGAATGCACTTTTCGAGTTTAATTTAAGAATAGCACTTAAATTTAAATTCGCAATCGTATTTTGAATATTAGCAGAACCTGCGCGATCGTTAAAAAGGTTTAATCCAATTCCTAAAAAGGCCGATTTATGACGATTACGAAATAAACCACCATCAACCGATAATGCCATTGTTTGATACGGACTGCCCATTGAAGCCCATTGATTACGATAGCCGGCAATAACCCTGTAATAACCTGCAAAGAAACCTGTATTGGCAGGATTAATGTATAGAGGCGATTCCTGAATTTGCGCCATGTGCACATCCTGAGCATTTACTTTGGAAGTAAACACGGAAAGGGTTAAACAGGAAATTATTATTATTCTTTTCATAAATGTGAAATGCTACTAAATGCTGATTACCTGATTAGTGTTACGTTACCTTTAACTATTTTATCTTCTCCGAGTACATTTTTATACGTTAGAAGGTAAGCGTATACGCCTGTCTGTGCAAGCTGACCGTTATAATTACCATCCCAACCTAAACTCCAATCGGTAGAGCGGAACACTTCTTGACCCCAACGGTTCCAAATGCGTAATTCATAATTCTGAGAGAATCGAGCAGCAGCACCTAATGGAGAGAATGTTTCGTTTTGTCCGTCACCATTTGGTGTAAATCCGGTTGGGAAAATAACATCCGTTCGCTTATCGGCAAAAACGGCTGTAACAAAATCACCCTCTGTTAAAACAAAGGATAAAGAATCTTTAAATAAGTAATTATTACTGTTTTTATCTCCAGGGACAGCCGTTGTACTATTTGTACTGCTTGTAAATTCCCAGTGATCGAAAACATAAACACTTGTATCAACAGGATAAGCCTCTAGGTAAGTATACATATAAGGTGCTGTTTTGGTTTGATAATAATCTCCGCTCCAAACAAATGAAGTTAAATGCAAACTGTTTAAATCAACTGTTCCTGCACCTGAAGGTTTTACGTCGATATTCAAAGTATAAGGGCCGGCAAGATTCAAACATTTAGAAAGTAAGGAGTCGGCTTTTGTACAACGTTGTGTAATTCGCTCACGCAATGTATCCATGTTAAAATCCCAATCCGGTTGCTGAACATTCCAATTAGGAAATGCACAATGGTTTGGTATTTCTGCATTAAACATATTCCTGAAGTAAGTATAATGCGCGAGCATTTTATTACAACTTAAAACCGTGTTCAGTAAATCCTGATATCGATTCAAATAATCATTCTTGAATTTCGCATTCAGTAACAAACGGTTCAACATTAAAGTATGACCGGTATAACTGGATGTAACTGTTGTGTAGGTGTTAGGATTGGTAGGAAAAATCGTTGAAGTAAACACGCAAGGTGATGTCATCATAGGAGCGGTGCCTGAAATGGTATAAGTTGAAGGAGCAACACGCAATCCTAAAATGTTATTCATATCCCACATAAAATAACGCCATTTCATGAGAGTATCTGCGCCTGCAATTGGTGCAGTTAAACCATTATTACGTTTTCTCCACCAGGTAGTATTTAAGCTTGTCAAGTCGGTATTCACTAAATAACTATTGTAAATAAAGTGATCCATGAAGCTAAATTGACTTAAACGTGCCATGGTATTGTTATAATAAGGGCTTGGATTATTAAATACAGGGAATGTTTTTACATAATTAAATAATCCATCGTTGTTAGCGGATGGTCCGGTCATAGGTGTTGTTACCCATCCTGTGTCAGAACCATTAAAGATAGAGCCTACAACATGCTGACGTAAAATATCACTAGAATCTTTTGGAATGCCATAGTAATGTTCTAAATATTCTTCATCAGGAATTTCACGGAATTCATAGATACCCCAATAACAACCATTCACGAAAGTACGGATAGGTTTATAGTGCATACCATCCAGATTTAACTTGTACTTCATAGCATAGGTTTGCGCAAAGGCATCACGCATATGTGCTCCTTTTGGTGGTGGATTGGTAGAGGCAGTAGGAGTCATTGCAGAAAAGTTATCTTTTCCTGCCGCACTTACTTCAAAGCTGGTGAATACAGTTCGTGTACTTACACCAAAGGTTGCGTCGTTATATACATTTCCTTTCAAAGAGCAACCGTAACCTGTTCTATCATCAAAGCTAACATCAAATCCACGTTGAGCATTTAACCATCCGTCATTTGGCGGTTGAACGGCACCACCACCGGCTTCAGAATAAAATTTATTTTTGTCAAAATATTCCACATGAATGGTTGAAGGTGCAGCTGTTCTGAAGAAAATTGTATCAACAACCGTTGAGAGTAAGCCAAATCCGGGAGAACCTCCTAAATCGGCTCCGTCGAAATACGTATTGGTTTCGGCAAAACTCGGCAAATAGCTTAATGAGTAAGTGCCTTTAGGAATAGTGATAGCTGTAATTACATTGGTCATACCAATTGCAGGTATTACATCAATTCCATTCACATAGGTATAAGTTGTTGCAGTACTCGTTGTACCAACACATCCTGTTAATGTTGTGCAGGGAATAGAACCTCCTATTTGTCCGCAAAAACCTTGGGTATAGTTGATTTGAAAATTGACTGTGTCTGCAATGTATAAATCATATTGTCCGGATGCAGGAGGCGTAAAGCCGGGATTTGTTGAGAAGGTTGGAACAGGAGCGTAAGCGATATAAGCACTGGCAGCAGGATATGCTGCGTTTGTAGTTGAGAAAGAGGTGATAGCTGTACTAGCACCATTTAATAATTTCCAAGATTGATTAGTGATTGAAACGTAATCCGGATATCTTCCCCAATTGTCACCCGGTTTGGTACGACGAACAAAAAACGAATCCACAATTACACCCGGAGAGCGGGTTAACAAGACCCATTGATTTTTACACTGTTCAATGTCAAAATTAGTATGTATGTATCCGGTAGGATCTGTTTTGTTTAATCCGGTACAGAAGAATACTTGAAAGCTAAAAGAAGGAATAGTAATGGTTGAAGGGATTTTCCACTTGTAAAGATTGTTAATGTCATTGGTTAAATAATAGTTTGCCATGTTCACCGGCAATCCAGGTGTTGCGTTGTATAACTCTATATAATCGGAAGCATTACCATAACCATCTGTAATGGCAAGACCAGGGTTCGTATAACAGATCTCATTGATAACAACTTGTGACTTGGCTACATTGATAAGCACGGCCAAAAAGGATAAAAGAAGTATTCTTTTCATCATAAAAAATGAATTTTGCATCTAAACCTCAAATTTAGTTAATATTACTTAAATAAACAATAATTTATTATATTGAAAGTCAGCGACTTAAAAACGTAATTTTGCTTACCGAAAATAATCCACTTTTCAAGACTTTGACTCTTTAATTACCAATACGTGTTAAATGTTGAGAAAGTTGGTTTCTTGTTGAATTAAATACTGCGTTAAGAGATAACAAAATAATAACTTTGCACTTTCTTTTCCATGAGCGATATAATTAAACACGAGTGCGGTGTAGCACTCATCAGGTTATTAAAACCAATCTCCTATTACAAAACAAAGTATGGCTCGGCACGTTATGGCTTACACAAAATGTACCAGCTCATGGAGAAAATGATTAATCGCGGACAAGACGGTGCTGGAATTGCAACTATAAAATTAGATGCTGCACCGGGCACAAATTATCTTGATCGTTTACGTTCCATTGCACCAAAAGCTCCACAGGATATTTTTTCACAGGTAAATGAGTTGTTTGTACAAGCGCAACGAAAAAATCCGGAGCAGTACAAAAGTGCCGATTGGCAAAAAGAAAATATTCCTTTCTGTGGCGAGCTCGTATTAGGGCATCTTCGTTACGGTACCTTCGGAAAAAACAGCATTCATTCCTGTCATCCATTTCGTCGTCAGAATAATTGGATGGCGCGTAATTTAGTTGTTGCCGGTAATTTTAACTTAACCAATGTAGATGAATTACTGGAACATTTAGTTGAACTTGGTCAACATCCAACTGAAAGAGCAGACACTGTTACCGTAATGGAAAAAATTGGTCATTTCCTGGATAAGGAAAATGATCGTTTATTCCGTCAGTTTAAGGAAGAAGGTTTAACCAATGAGGTTATTTCCAAAAAAATTCAGGAAAATATTGATATCACCTCCATTTTAAAAGAGAGTAGTAAGCGTTGGGATGGTGGTTATGTAATGGCAGGTATGATTGGACATGGCGATGCATTTGTGTTGCGTGATCCTAACGGAATTCGTCCGGCTTTTTATTATATGGATGATGAAGTTTTGGTTGTTGCAAGTGAGCGTCCTGTTATTCAAACTGTGTTTAATGCGGATTATGATTCTGTAAAAGAATTAAAACCCGGACATGCAGCTATCATTAAGAAAAACGGTGAGTTCGCGGAACAGGAAATTATCGAACCTCTAGAAAAAAAGGCCTGTTCATTTGAGCGGATTTATTTTTCTCGCGGTAATGATGCCAATATTTATAAAGAGCGGCAAGCTCTCGGCCGTTATCTTGTACCGGCTGTTTTAAAATCCATTAACTACGATTTGGAAAACTCTGTTTTCAGTTATATTCCCAATACAGCTGAGGTTGCTTTTGGCGGATTAATTGAAGGCTTGGATGATTACTTAAATAAATTTAAGGCCACTGAAATTCTTAAAACAGGAAATGTAGCGGAACCACAATTAAGTAAATTATTGTCGATTCAGCCACGCGTGCATAAGATTGTATACAAAGACGCGAAGCAACGTACTTTTATTACTGATGATGAAAGTCGTGATTTGCTGGTGAACTTAGGTTATGATATTACTTACGGTATTGTAAATAAAGGTATAGATAACTTAGTGGTGTTGGATGATAGTATCGTTCGTGGTACCACTTTAAAGCAAAGTATTTTAAGAATATTAGACAGGTTAGGCGCAAAGAAAATTGTAGTAGTTTCTTCTGCTCCTCAAATTCGTTATCCGGATTGTTATGGAATTGATATGGCAGTTTTAGGTAAGTTCATTGCGTTCGAAGCTACCATCGCGCTCTTAAAAGAAACCGGTCGTGAAAATGTTTTAAAATCGGTTTACGAGAAGGCATTAGTTGAAGTACAAAAGCCGAAAGAAGAACAGGTGAATGTGGTAAAAGAAATTTACAGTACGTTTACATCCGAAGAAATATCACAAAAGATATCCGAGCTACTTCGTCCGGCTGATTTGAAATCAGATTTAGAAATTATCTATCAAAATATTGAAGGCTTACACTTGTCATGTCCGAATAATTTAGGCGATTGGTATTTCACCGGCAATTATCCAACTCCGGGAGGAAATAAGGTAGCCAACCGCTCTTTCATAAATTACATGGAAGGTAAAAACGTGAGAGCTTATTAGATTTTTATTTCCCGCGGATAACGCGGATTTTTGCAGAATTAAATTTGAAATAAAGCTGAAACAGCAAATGTCATTCCGACCGCAGGGAGGAATCTAATCAAGGAGATTTCTCGTTTTCGCATCCTCCTCTACGTTACGGAGGCTAAACTCGAAATGACAATTCTAAAACGTCAATTTATACTGTGGAATTATAAAAAACTTTAATTGATAATCGGTTTTTATACTCTTACTGTTTAAATCGTAAATTTCCTGAAACACATTATCATGGCGTGTTACATTTTGTACGTCAACACTTACTTCATGCGTAAAACGTTTTGTGTTTAGGCGGTAACTTGGTTTTACATCCAGTCGGAAATAAGGCGAATATTGTTTTACATAAGCTTGAGTGCCATCGCGTATTTCGTCGCCGTAAGCAATGGAGGCTGCTAAATCCACAGGAACGTAACGTTTTCCTCCCGCAAAGGTGGCTTTTACATCCAAAGCCAAAACATGTTTTTCTTTTATCTTAAATTCTTTTCCGCCTAAAACATTTAACACATAATTACCATTGAACGCTGTATTACGGTAAACTTTATCACTTGCTACATATTTACTTTCAAAGAAAGAACCGGTAATCAAAAAGTAATAACCTTTGCTGTAAAATTTCTCAATTGTAATCTCAATACCATAGTTCTCGCCGGTACCTTCACTCACCAAACTATCTACATTCGGACTATTAAAATCAGCGCCTAAATTTATGGCAGAGAAATAATCTTTTCTGCTTCGAACCGGAATTTTGTACAGATATTGATAATACAATTCTGTTTTGATTCGAACACTATTAAATAAGTTTACATCATACGCTAAAACGCCATGCAAAGCTTTGGTGAAATCTAAATCTTTATTGGTCTCCACATTTCCGGTTGGTGTTTTGGCTGTAGCGAAATACAAATACAAGGGCTGTACCTGACTATGCATACCTGCACCGAAACTCAGTGTTTGCTTTTTATTGATTTCATATTTTAAACCTAATCGAGCTTCCGGCGCTTGCGATGAGTTTAACAATAAGTACTGATAAGTTACTCCGGTTATTAAACTGAGTTTCTCGGTAAACTTATGTTGCCATTGCAAAAACACACGTGCTAACGATGTATTTCCTCTGTAATTTCTTAAGGTTATAAAACCGAGAGAGTCAAAATTATTGATGCTGTCAATAAATGTAGTATTGAAAAAATCATAATAGAAACCTGTATTAATAAAATTACGGGCGTTGAATTTTTTATTGTACGTAAAGTTGCCGGAGTATTTAATATTAAGCGAATTGTTGCGGTATTCGGGATTTATTTTCCAAGGTGTAAAGGCTGTATCAACTCTGTCGGCTATAATTAAATTTTCTTGCGCACTGGCACCAATGTTGAATTTTGTATAGGAGGAGGAGTTAATTAAATAGGTGTGTGATATACCACCGGCACCAACATTGGCTTTAAAATAAGTATCTCTGCCGCTATAACCATATAAATTATTTTTTTTGGATTGTTGACTCGACAAAAGCTCCACATAACTGAGTCCGCCTATACCCCAAACAGCAAATTTGCCGGCTTTCTCAGTGGGTAAATCTACTTTAAATGTCAAATCCTGATATTGCGGCACGGCATCACCGGTTCCAAAATCTAATCCAATATATTTGAAAGCCGCTAGAGTAGAGTAGCGATAATTTACGAGATAAGAACCTTTTTTCTTTTTTGAGAAGGGGCCTTCAGCTCCTAATTCAAATCCATTAAAACCAATTTGAGCCAAGTATTCGTATTTCTCATTGTTACCGGTACGCATTTTTAAATCAAACACACCGGCAGTAGCGTTTCCATAATCCGACGGAAAGGCACCACTCATGAAATCAGAATTATCAAGTGTGTTATTGTTTAAAATACTGATGGGTCCGCCTGTTGAACCCATCGATCCAAAGTGATTAGGATTTGGAATATCCAACCCATTTAATCGCCACAAAATTCCTAGTGGAGAATTTCCTCTAATGATGATGTCGTTTCTGCTATCATTCGCGCCACTCACTCCTGCAAAATTAGCAGCCATGCGCGCCGGGTCGTTACGACTACCTGCATAGCGTGAAGCATCTTCAGCGGAGAACACACGCGAACTAACGGTCGACATTTTATTGTTGGTTTTAGTTTTGTCTTGTTCGGCCACAACAACAACTTCCCCTGCCTGAAACGCGTTTTCTTCCAACTCAACTGTTAATACAATTTCCTTACTACTCGTAATTATAACGGTTTGTGTTTTTTCTTTGTAACTAATAAGTGTTGTTTTTACACTCCATCTTCCAATAGGAACGCTATCGATTCGGAATTTTCCGTCTTCATCTGAACTGGCTACTTTTAGCGGTGAAGAATTTAAAATGGTAATAACAGCACCCGGAATCGGACTTTGAGTTTGTTTATCCAACACAACACCACGCACTGTTTGTTTTAAGTTTTGTGCATGCGCTGAAAATGTGATTAAGAAGAATAAAACAAAAAGGCGTTTCACTATTCAGGCATTTGAGGGTTTAAAACACAAGGTAAGGTGTGCGGACAATACGTATCATCGATATCCATGGTAATTTGCTGGCGTTTTTTCTGCGCATCGATAATTATATCGACCTTTTCCCATTGTTTTTGTAAGCAATCTTTATCAAAGTTTTTGATATCGCTGCCATTTGGAGTTTGTTTATGATAACGCCATGGCTCATATAATTTATAGGCACCCGGTTTTAAACGCACCTTTAAATATCCCTTTGATGTTGTTGTGGTCGAGTCTACTTTTCCATTGGAAGAAACGATAATTAGTTTCTTATTCGCATACGGAATTGGCTTTTCATATTGGGCCGTAATTTCAGGTGTTGGTCGCGCGCCGCCACAATAAGTTTGTTTTTGCAATACATTAATATTTACTTTCACTTGAGAAAATGTCAAGACAGGAAGCAATAAAAGATAAAATAATGTTTTCATGTTATGGTGTGGTTGATGAAACAGGTAATATTTTTCCGTTATAATATTGATGTCCGGTTAACGCAAACTCAACAATGTAATTAGCCATTTGTTGAGGTTGAAGCGGCGCTTTAAATCCTGGAAAAGCTTTACTTAACATTTCAGTTTGCACTGCACCAATAGCCAAACAATTAACGGTAATGTTTTTAGGTTTTAATTCTTCAGCTAAGCATTCTGTTAATCCTGCAATGGCCGATTTGGAAGATGAATAAGCGCTTAATCCTGCAAATTTGGAACTGCCTTGAAATCCACCCATGCTTCCGATATTGACGATGTGAGATTTCGATTTTTTTCCCATCCGCGGAAGAAGTTTTTGAATTAATAGAAACGGAGCAAAAACATTCACAGAGTAAACTTGTTGAATTTCTTCGGATTTGATTTTTTCAAATGGTTTATTGACGATTGCACCGGCATTATTAATTAATATGTCAACACGTTTCCCGTTTTTATCAATAAGTGAAGCAATACTGTTTAACACGGAAGTTTTTGTTAAATCGCCATAAACAGTTATCAGATTGGCATTTGATTTTTTTAACTTATCTAATTCACGGGCGTTGCGCGAAACAGCCAAAACTGTATTTTCCTCATCAGCCAGAAATTGTTTAACAATTTCTAAGCCAATTCCGCGGGAAGCACCTGTTACAACAATAAACATATTCAGTAAATTTGTATGTAAATATACGGTTTAAAAAGGCAATGCGTTTTTATAAAATTATAAGAATTTTGATACTTGTGTTTTGTTTGGCACAACCTTGCCGTATGTTAAGTCAGTACGATTATGTGCAAGATACAGTTAGCCGGAAAAATTCGGATGATAAAATTCGGTTTACCGATCGTTTGTTTTGGGGAGTAAATTTAGGCGCCTGGTTTGGTAATCCTACATTCGTAGATATCTCTCCTTTGGTTGGCATTCAGATTACCAAAAAGTATTCGATGGGTGTGGGGGCTATTTATAATTATTACAGTTACAAATACTTTAATTATACCTACAGGACTAATTTGTGGGGAGGAAGAATTTACGCGCGTTATTTTATTTTGGAAAATGTATTTGCTCAGGTGGGATGGGATAGAATAAATCGCGATGATTTTTATTCTAAATCTCCCAATGCAAGAATTTGGATTGATAATATTTTAGTAGGTGGAGGCTTGCGCTATCCAATCAGTGATAATTTCTATGCCATCGCCAGTGGTTTTTGGAATCTTAATCAAAGTGTATATTCTCCCTATTCTAACCCTATCATTCAAATCGGATTTGTAGGAGGGTTTTAGCATTCCAATTTTTGGTCGCAAAAAGGTGTAATTTAATCTAATGCTCAAAACTTTGGCTTGACTTTTAGTTTTTGCTTTTGTATTATTACTTAAACTTTAAACCCCCACACATGAAAAAATTATATGCTTTTTTCATTTTAAGCTTTTACAGCTTAAATTTTATTGCGCAAGATTGGGTAGATATGATGGAACAGCCTGGATCAAATTTTTATACAATCCAAGCAGCTTTCAATAATTATTTTACAACTCACGACCCCACCGAAAAGGGTAAGGGTTGGAAACAATTTAAGCGTTGGGAAAATTACATGGAACCGCGTGTTTACCCTTCAGGGGATTTAACCTTGCCGTCTCAAAACATGAAAAATTTTGAGACTTTCCTTCAGAATAATTCTACACAAAAATTAAGTAATCCAAATATGATCGCATCCTCTACATGGACGGCTGTGGGTCCTTTTGGAGCTATAAGCGGAAGTGCAGGCGGTCAGCTTTTAAAATCCGGTCGTTTAAATTTTATCACCATTCATCCTGCCGGCTCTAACACTTTATTTGTGGGCGCACCGGCAGGTGGTTTATGGAAATCTACCAATGGAGGTACAAGTTGGACAACCAACACTGATTTCTTAACGGTTACCGGATGTTCTGATTTAGCAATTGATCCAAGCAATCCTAACATTATGTATTTAGCAACAGGTGATGGTGATGCCGGGGATACTTATTCAACAGGAATATTGAAATCAATTGATGGTGGAAACACTTGGGCAGCTACAGGTTTAGCTTGGACTGTTAATCAAGGACGCACTATTCGTAGATTAATAATTAACCCAACCAACCCTCAAATTCTTATTGCCGCAACAAATGTTGGAATATACAGAACCACAAATGCCGGTACATCATGGACGCAAGTATTTACAACAAGTACTCATGATTTAGAGTTCAAGCCCGGAAATCCGAATACGGTTTACGCGGGTGGCGCAACATTCAGAATTTCTAACGACGGTGGAGCAACATGGGCAACGGTAAATGCAGGTTTGCCAACAACTGGAGTTAATCGTATGGCTGTTGCAGTAACACCGAACGACCCTAATTATGTTTATGTTTTAGCTTCATTAAGTTCTAATAGTGGCTTTCAAGGATTTTACCGTTCTACAAACAGTGCAGTGAGTTTTTCAACGATGGCAACATCTCCAAATTTATTGGGATGGAGTAGCACAGGAAGCGATACCGGTGGACAAGGCTGGTATGATTTGTGTGTCGCAGCTTCTCCATTAAACAAAGATGAAGTTGTAGTAGGTGGCGTGAACGTGTGGCGCACTACAAATGGCGGTACAAACTGGACGTTGTATGGACATTGGACAGGAAGCGGCGCGCCTTTTACACATGCCGATCATCACGATTTAGAGTATGATGCCGCAGGAACCTTATTCAATTGTAATGATGGAACTGTTTATAGAAGAACAGCTACAAACTGGCAAGAGATTTCTGGTTTAATGAATATTTCTCAAATCTACAAAATTGGAACATCAGCCTTAACCGCTAATTTTTGGATTACCGGACATCAGGATAATGGAACCAGTTATTGGAATGGAACAACTTATGCGGCTCGTATGGGTGGTGATGGAATGGATTGTTTTATTGACAGAACAAATAACGCGAATATGTTTGCCTCGTACTATAGCGGTGCATTCAGGTATTCAACAAATACCGGTGCAAGCTGGAATACACCAAGCGGATTATCCGGTACAGGTAACTGGGTTTCGCCTTGGAAACAAGATCCTTCTAACGCGAATAACGTGTGGGCCGGACGCCAGCAAATGTTCCGCTCAACAAACAAAGGTGTGAATTTTACGGCAACTGCAGGTAGTATGAGTGGCACTTCAACTATAGTTGAGTTTGCAATTGCACCAACCAATGGAAATATTTTATATGTAATAAAGGGAACTGCTATTTGGAAAACAACGGATGCCGGTGCTACTTGGACAAATATTACAGGAACCGTTCCTACAGGAAGCGGCGCGCCAACATTCATTACAGTTTCTCCAACGGATGCAAATAAATTATGGGTTACATTAAGTGGTTATTCAGCCGGAAATAAAGTATTCATGAGTACTAATGGCGGAACTACATGGACGAATTATACATCCAATCTTCCAAACCTTCCTGCTAATTGTTCCGTTTATCAGGTTGGAACGAATGATATGGTATATGTTGGAATGGATGTTGGTGTTTATTATAGAGATAATTTATCTTCAACTTGGACACTTTATAATACAGGTTTACCAAATACACCTGTGTTTGACATGGAAATATCTCCGGCTAATCCAACAAAATTAATCGCAGCTACTTACGGTCGCGGTGTTTGGATGGTAGATGTAATTTCTGCCGCTCCTCCTGTTTCAAGTTTTTCAGTAGCTGCTGCCGGAATTTGTGCCGGACAAAATACAGTATTTAATGATCAGTCGAGCAATGCCCCAACTACTTGGAGCTGGAGCGTAACACCATCAGCAGGTGTTACCGTAAATACTTCGGCTTCTCAAAACCCAACCGTTAATTTTTCAACCGGCGGTACATATGTTGTTTCCATGGTGGCAAGTAACGGAAGTGGTCCCGGTACATTAACAACACAAACTATAACGGTTAACAACACTCCTACAGTATTAGTTTCAAATGCAAGTCAAACAGTGTGTGCCGGAAGTCCGGTTACATTCAGCGCATCCGGAGCTTCGGCGTATAGCTGGACAAGTGGAGGAGGAACAGGATCAAGTGCAACGTATTCTCCATCTGCACCTACTTCTTATACAGTTACCGGAAATAATGGCGGATGTTCTTCAACAGCTGTAGCAAACGTTGCGATAAATGCTTTACCAAGTGTTTCTGTAAGCGGTGTTAATTCTGTTTGTATTGGTAACACAACAAATTTAACAGCATCAGGCGCTACAACATACACATGGAATACATCGGCAACAACAGCGGTTATTGCTGTGTCACCAACTATCACAACAAATTATACAGTAACAGGAACCGGATCTAACGGTTGTAGGAATACGGCAGTTAAAACTTTAAGTGTAAATCCACTTCCAACGGTGAGCACCGCAGGAAGTAGTAGCGCAGTTTGTATTGGTTCAAATGCTTCCCTTGTTGCGAGTGGTGCATCAACGTACACATGGATGCCGGGGAATTTAACCGGAGCGAGTGTGGCTGTTTCTCCAACAGTTAATACTACTTATACAGTAACCGGAACTTCAACTGCAGGTTGTACAAATACTGCTGTTAGAAGCATTACAGTTAATTCTTTACCTACAGTAAATGCGGTAGCAAGTAATACGGCAATTTGTGCCGGACAAAGTACTACCTTAACCGCTAGCGGAGCAACGTCTTATACTTGGATGCCGGGATCAATTACAGGAAATCCAATAGCTCCGACTCCTGCTGCAAGTACAACCTATACATTGTTAGGAGCGAATGCGAATGGTTGTGTTGGTACAGCTGTAAGAAACATTGTAGTAAATCCTAATCCAACAGTGGCTGTTTCTAATGCAAATCAAACCATTTGTTCAGGAAACTCAGTAACCTTTAATGCCAGTGGTGCATCAACGTATGTTTGGACAAGCGGAGGCGGTACAGGTGCTAGCGCTACTTATACACCATCTTCCAATTCAACTTATACAGTAACCGGAACTTCTTTGGGATGTTCTTCAAACGCTGTGGTTAATGTAACGGTTAGCGGCACTCCTACAGTGATAGTTTCTAATCCAAACCAAGCAATTTGTTCGGGAAGTTCGGTAACATTTAATGCCAGTGGAGCTGCTTCTTATAACTGGACTTCAGGTGGGGGAACTTCAGCTTCGGCTACTTATTCACCTTCAGGTTCTACGTCTTATACGGTTACAGGGAATAACGGAACATGTGCTTCAAGTGCTGTGGTTAACGTTACAGTAAATCCAACACCAACAGTAACTATTGCTAATGCAAATCAAGTAATTTGTATTGGAAGCTCTGTTACATTCAGTGCAAGTGGAGCTAGTACTTACAATTGGACTTCAGGTGGTGGAACATCATCCGTAGCAACATTCACACCAACATCTTCTACGAATTATACTGTAACAGGAACGAATGGCGCATGTACTGGTTTGGCAGTTGCCAGCGTTAGTGTTTCTACCTGTACAGGTATTAACGAAGCGAATAATAACTCTGGGTTTGCAGTTTATCCTAATCCTACAACAGGTAAAATTACTGTTGCTAATTTGAATGCAAACAGCGTTGATGTGGTTGTTGAAGTTGTAGATGTATTAGGAAAGGTACACGCTAAAAACACTATTGAGCCAAGTGCTTCAGTGAAATCAATTGAGATTGATTTATCTTCTGTTGCAAATGGAATTTACTTTGTGAAATTAACAGCGGGTAAAAACAAAGCTGAGGTTATAAAAGTAATTAAGAATTAAAATTCTATTAAATCATAGTAAAGGCTGTCTCGCGAGGCAGCCTTTTTTATTGAACAATACGCAAGGGTAAATTAAACTCTTGACTCAATTCCTTCATTTTTTTATTAAACGCGTTGTTATAATACGCAGGCATGTAATCCGATTGGTCAAACCACTTTTTATATTTTTCTAAAAGATGCGGGTAGTGTTTTTCAATGGCACGAAACATCATGGTTTTACTATCGCCTCTTGAATTACCGAACAAAGTTATTGTAGAAGGCATCGCGTAATGCGCCCCGTGTTGTTTAAAGGCTGAAAACATTTGGTTAAGAGATTCAGTCGTATCACTAACGAAAGGAATAGTTGGCATCATACTTACGCCGGCAAGAAATCCATTCTTTACAGTTGTTTCAAGTGTCTTTAATCTTAAGGAGGGTAGTGGTGCGCCGGGTTCGAATATTTTTCCTACTGTGTCGTCAACACTTGAGAAAGAAAAACTCACAACGACTTTTCGTTCCATCTTATGTGCAAGATTCATTGGCAAAATGGCTACTTTGTTTATCTCTTCCAATAAATCAAAATCACGTGTTATTAATTCAGACTTAGTGACAATGTGGGCAGGAAAGCGATGTTTTAGTATTAACTCCAAAATTCCTCTTGTTAGTTTTTCTTCCGACTCGAAATGCAAATAGGGATCGGTAGCGGTGCCGATAACGACAAAAGCAAATTCTTGTTTTTTGGCTCTATTGTGTAATTGTTTGTCCAGTATTTCAAGCGTGTTTTCCTTAATGGAAACTTTCTCTTCCATATGTTCGCCATACTTACTGCCGCGGATATAACAATACAAACAGTTAAATGAACAACCGCTGTAAGGATTAATTGTGTAGCCATCTAAAAACCACGAATCGGTTTGTTTGGCTTTGTTTAAAACAGATTTAACTTGTATGCGTTGAGCCATAGAAGCAATTATGCCTATCAAATGTACTCAACAGAAGAAAAAAAATACGATAGTCTGAAAACTATTTTTGTTTGGATTTAAAAGTGTTGATGCCATCATCTAACCACTTCACGTAATCAGCAATGTTTGGATCGTAACCGCGCACCGGTGCGATTAACTTTTCATTATGGTCTAACAATACATACAGAGGTTGCGTGCTTTGTCCGTATAAAGTTTCCTCCATGTATTTAAACTTATCCCCAATGTCGGTAATCACGCGATCTTTACCATACCAATGCACATTCATGTAATCTTTTTCCGCTAGTTCGCGCTTGTCATCCACGTAAAGAGAAACTAAAACCACATCGTTATTTAATCGTTTTGTTACTTCACCATCCGGCCAAACATAATCCTCAGTTTTACGACAATTAGCGCAGGCATGTCCTGTAAAATCAACCATAAGAGGTTTTCCAACTTTTTTAGCGTAAGCTAATGCATGTTCGTAATCGTTCTTGAAATGAACAATACCGTTTTTATTCACCTCAATGTACTGAGCAAATTCTTTGTCGACAGGATTTTCTGAAGCACTAACGGTGTGCGCACTGCCGCTTCCTCCAAATCCATGCGGTGATTCAGAATATTCTAACGGAGGCAATATCCCACTGAATATTTTTAAAGGAGCTCCCCACATGCCCGGGATTAAATAAATCGTAATGAAGAAGGATGTGATAGCGAAAAATAAACGTGTAACAGATACGTGCTTTAAATCGCTGTCATGTGAAGTTTTAAATCCCCCAATCAAGTAAACACCTAATAAACCAAAAATTACAATCCATAATCCAATGAAAACTTCGCGTGTAAGAATGCCGGCTTGTACAACTAAATCTGCGTTAGATGCAAATTTAAGTGCGAGTGCTAATTCTAAAAAACCAAGCGTAACCTTAACGGCATTAAGCCATCCTCCTGATTGTGGTAATGAGTTTAACCATCCAGGGAAAGCAGCGAACAAGCCGAATGGTAATGATAATGCCAATGCAAAACCAAACATACCCCAAAACGGACCGGCAATATTTCCTGTTGAAGATGCTTCAACTAATAACGTACCGATGATTGGTCCTGTACAAGAAAATGAAACGAGCGCTAAAGTAAATGCCATAAAGAAAATTCCAATCAAGCCACCTTTGTCTGCTTTAGCATCCATTTTGTTCACGAAGGAACTTGGTAATACAATTTCGAATGCGCCTAAAAACGAGGCGGCAAAAACCAAGAGAAGAACAAAGAATGCGAGATTGAACCAAACATTAGTAGAAAGCGTATGAAGAGCGCCCGCACCGAAAATTAAAGTAACGCCAAGTCCTAAACCAACATAAAGAATAATGATAAATAGAGCATAAGTTAAAGCATTACGAATACCTTGTTGTTTGGTTTTACTTTGCTTGGTAAAGAAACTTACATTCATTGGAATCATTGGAAACACACAAGGTGTAAGTAATGCCGCGAATCCGCCAATAAAGCCTGCTAAAAATATTCCGAACCACGACATAGAGGTAGCTGCCGGCTTTTGATCTTCATAATGTGTTTCTTTTATCACTGCACCTGTTTGTGCGTTTGCTTGATTGGCAGAATCTTTTTCGGCAACCTGAACAGCAGCCTCATTAGTAGAGTCCTTAACTGTAGATTCTGTTAAAGTAGGTGTTGTTGCTGTGGCTGAAGAACCGGTATTGCACGCTGCTGTTCCTTGTAATTCAAAATCAAAATTATCAGCCGGTGGGAAAATACACTTTTCTTCAGTACATGACTGGTATTCGTATTTACCGGTAATTTTTATTTTCTTATCGGTTAAAAGTTTAATACGTTGTGTAAAGGTGGCTTCATGTTTATAATACTCTACATTCATCTCAAAAACTTTGTCAAACTCTTTTAGCGGTTTGCCTTGTTTTACTTTACCGATTAATTCGTAATCGGAATTTTTCTTGAATGTAAATACAGTAGGGTTTGGACCTTCATCGCCGGCTTTGTTTAAAGAATATAAATGCCATGGTTCATCAATTTTAGCTTTAAAGATCAAATCGTATTCGCAATCGCTGATTTTTTTGGAAGAGAAACTCCAATGAACCGGATTGTCCTGCGCGGTTAGAATTCCAAAACTAAAAATTGATAATATTATTCCTAAGATGAATTTTTTCATATTTAAAACTTGCGATACGTGGGCAAAATTAAGATTTAGTGCGATTTAATCGTGTAACATTTGATACCATAAACACCTAAAATTATATTCCTACTTTTTAGATGTAATATTTAGCGTTAATTCGATTGTTTTTGGAGGCAAGCATTGCATATCGTTACAGGTCATAAATTCAAGTTTTACAATCGTGGTAAATCCTTTGCTGTTTTTTAATTTTATTTTTTGCTTAAACTCAGCTTTGTCGTCGAAAATGAGAAGTTTGGTATCAAAAGCTTTATCAAAAACCTCGTGCGCATTTCCTTCAATTGTTTTTCCTACTAACTCAAAATTTGCACCAGGCGTGTAATTAAATGTAGTAGGAATGGGGCCTGCGTCGGGTGCAATGTTTTGCGAATAAATATGCCAGCCTTTATCGATTTTAGCAGTGATGATAATTTCACCTTCATCGGAGTTAATGCTTGAATAACTTGCCTCCCATTTAACAGGATTTGGCGCTTGAGAAAAGCTAAAAAGCGAAGCAAAAAGGCTAAAGAAGAACAGTAATTTTTTCATGTTTTTGAAGCGTAAAAATCTAAAAGAATTTAATCATTTAAAGTTGTTACTTTCGTGCTTAATCTCAAAGCCAATAAAATATAATATTAGTTAAACCTAAAACCTTGGTAAAAAACCATCTGTATAGTTCAGTTTTTCAGTATGTTATAAGAGAAATAAAAAAAGTATCTTATTTTTTTGCAGCAACCAAATTTGTTACTACATTTGCAGTCCCTTTTTAAAGGGTAAATGTTCTTTGTAAAAACACCAAAAAGCCGAAGTAGCTCAGCTGGTAGAGCAGCTGATTTGTAATCAGCTGGTCGGGGGTTCGAGTCCCTTCTTCGGCTCTTTTTGTTGATTTGGGGGGTAATACCAGAGTGGCCAAATGGGGCAGACTGTAAATCTGCTGTCTTTCGACTTCGGTGGTTCGAATCCATCTTACCCCACTTGGTATGCAAGAGGTTACAGATTTAACTGTTGCATTATTACAAGCGGAAGTAGCTCAATTGGTAGAGCTCTAGCCTTCCAAGCTAGAGGTTGCGGGTTCGAGACCCGTCTTCCGCTCTGAGTTGAAGGTTAGAAGGGAAGAGAAATACCTCCGGATTGCGGAGACAAAGAGAAGCGAAGTTTGTGCATCACGATTTCAATTCCTTTGGATGTCCCCAAAATGCGGGACTTTTCGTATGTAAAGACGGTAAGTTCATTTAATACTGGTGTTGAAAGAGGAGAGCAATTAGCTGTTGTAGCTCAGTGGTAGAGCACTTCCTTGGTAAGGAAGAGGTCGGCAGTTCAATCCTGCTCAACAGCTCTAAAGTTGAGAGGTCGTCGCGAGTGTAAACCTCGCGATCAACAGCTCAAAAACTGTGAAAACAGCGAATTAAAAAGATTAGTCAATAACTAATATATATAAACAAAAAATAACAAAACAAGTAAATTAACTACTATGGCAAAAGAAAAATTCGACCGTTCCAAACCACACGTAAACATTGGAACTATTGGTCACGTTGACCACGGAAAAACTACCTTAACTGCTGCTATTACAACTGTATTAGCTGACAAAGGTTTAGCAGAATTACGCGATTTCTCTTCAATCGACAACGCTCCTGAAGAAAAAGAACGCGGTATTACAATTAATACTTCACACGTTGAGTATGCAACAGAAAAACGTCACTACGCACACGTTGACTGTCCTGGCCACGCTGACTACGTTAAAAACATGGTTACAGGTGCTGCACAAATGGACGGTGCTATCTTAGTGGTAGCTGCTACTGATGGTCCGATGCCACAAACTCGCGAGCATATCCTTTTAGCTCGTCAGGTAGGTGTACCTCGTATCGTTGTATTCATGAATAAAGTTGACATGGTTGAAGATGCTGAGTTATTAGACTTAGTTGAAATGGAAATCCGTGAATTATTATCATTCTACAAGTTTGATGGTGATAACACTCCAATCATCCGTGGTTCTGCTTTAGGTGGATTAAACAAAGACCCAAAATGGGTTGATAAAATCATGGAATTAATGAACGCGGTTGATGAGTATATCCCTCTTCCTCCACGTGATAAAGATAAGCCTTTCTTGATGCCGGTAGAAGACGTGTTCACGATCACTGGTCGTGGTACAGTTGCTACAGGTCGTATCGAAACTGGTGTGATCAACTCTAACGATGCAGTAGATATCATTGGTATGGGTGCTGAGAAATTAGCATCAACTGTAACTGGTGTAGAGATGTTCCGTAAAATCTTAGATTACGGTGAGGCTGGAGATAACGTAGGTTTATTATTACGTGGTATCGAGAAAAAAGATATCCGTCGTGGTATGGTTATCGCAAAACCTGGTTCAGTAAAACCACACGCTAAATTTAAAGCTGAGGTTTATATCTTGAAGAAAGAAGAAGGTGGACGTCACACTCCATTCCATAACAAATACCGTCCTCAATTCTATTTCCGTACTACTGACGTTACAGGAGAAATCGAATTAGAATCAGGTCGCGAAATGGTTATGCCTGGTGATAACGTTACTATCACTGTTAACTTGATCAACCCAATTGCAATGGACAAAGGTTTACGTTTCGCGATTCGCGAAGGTGGCCGTACAGTTGGTGCAGGTCAGGTAACTGAGATCTTAGATTAATTGCCATAGTTTATATATAGGCAAAATGGCTCCCGTTCGCGGGATGCCATTTTGCTGTTTATAAAAGCTGGTATTTTTTGGTAGAAAAACCGGCAATTTTGGTCGAAAAATAAGCATTGAACCAAATTACGGGCATAGTTCAATGGTAGAATAGCGGTCTCCAAAACCGTTGATGGGAGTTCGAATCTCTCTGCCCGTGCAAAACAGTAAGTGGTTCTTAGTTCGGAGTTTTACTGCGAACTAGAAACTGCGAACTAAAAAAGAAATGATATGAGTAAAATAAAAACATATTTTGAAGAAACTACCAACGAATTGGTAACGAAAGTGAGTTGGCCAACATGGCAAGAACTACAAGGCAGTGCAATGGTGGTAATGGTTGCTTCAATTATTATTGCTTTAGTTGTATTTGCTATGGATACAGCTTTTGGAAAGTTAATGGAATTAGCTTACCAAATGATTAATGGCTTATAATTTTAATTAGACAAGATTGTAGAAATGGCAACGCAAGTAAAACAAGACACTTCAACTTCAACTAAAAAATGGTACGTGGTACGTGCTATTAGTGGTCAGGAGAAAAAAGTGAAGCAATACATTGAGGTTGAAATTAACCGTTTAAAGCTAAACGATTACGTTTCGCAAGTGTTAATTCCCACTGAGAAAATTATTCAGATTCGTAACGGAAAAAAAATCGCGAAAGAACGTTCTTTCTATCCGGGTTACGTATTAATCGAAGCTTCTTTGGTAGGTGAAATTCCTCATATCATTAAAAACATTACCGGTGTGATTGGTTTCTTAGGAGAAACTAAAGGCGGAGAACCGGTGCCAATGCGTTTATCAGAAGTGAATCGCATATTAGGTAAGGTGGATGAGTTAACTGAGGCAGAAGGAACCGTAACAACAAATTACGTTGTAGGTGAATCTGTGAAAGTAATTAATGGTCCGTTCAATGGATTTAACGGAATCATTGAAGAGGTTAACGAAGAGAAGAAGAAAATTAAAGTTACAGTTAAAATCTTCGGCCGTAAAACTCCTGTTGAGTTAAGTTACGGAGAAGTTGAAAGAGAATAAAAACATTGAAGGTTAAGTAGATTTTGGAACATGAGACGCTTTGCTGCTTCCAACTCAAAGTAAATCTCCGGAAACGGAATCCAAAACGAAAGACCAACAATAAAAGCGATAAAGTTATAGGTGAGACATTAGCTTTATCAACTAAACAAATAAAAACAAATAAAAATGGCAAAAGAGTTATCAGCAATTGTAAAGTTGCAAATTAAAGGTGGAGCTGCTAACCCATCGCCTCCAATTGGTCCTGCTTTAGGTGCCAAGGGTGTAAACATTATGGAGTTCTGTAAGCAATTTAATGCCAGAACTCAGGAACAACAAGGTAAAGTATTACCTGTTATCATCAATGTTTATTCCGACAAGACTTTTGATTTCATTATCAAACGTCCACCGGTAGCTGCACAAATTATGGAGGTCACCAAAATTAAAGGTGGTTCAGGCCAAAGTAACCGTAAGAAAGTTGGTTCTATTTCATGGGATCAAATTCGCAAAATTGCAGAAGACAAAATTGTAGACATGAACTGTTTTACAGTGGAGAGTGCAATGAGCATGGTTGCAGGTACTGCACGCAGCATGGGCGTTACTGTTACAGGTAACAAACCTTTTTAATTAAATTATTATTAATCAAAAACTAGCTTAAAAATGGCAACGTTAACTAAAAAAAGAAAGGCTGCTTTGGCGAAATTCGACCAAAACAAGACCTATTCACTAACAGAAGCGGCTAAAGTGGTAAAAGAAATTACTACCACTAAGTTTGATTCTTCTGTGGATCTTGCGATCCGTTTAGGAGTTGATCCTAAGAAAGCTAATCAAATGGTACGCGGTATCGTTTCATTACCTCATGGTACTGGAAAAACTGTTCGCATCTTAGCAATCGTAACTCCTGATAAGGAAGCGGAAGCTAAAGCAGCAGGAGCTGATTACGTTGGATTAGACGAATACATCGAGAAAATCAAAGGCGGTTGGACCGATGTAGATGTAATTATTACTATGCCTTCAGTAATGGGTAAAGTAGGTGCTTTAGGTCGTGTGTTAGGCCCTCGTGGTTTAATGCCAAACCCAAAAACCGGTACCGTAACCATGGAAGTTGGTAAGGCCGTTCAGGATTCAAAAGGCGGAAAAATTGACTTTAAAGTTGATAAAGCAGGTATTATTCATACTAGCGTAGGTAAAGTATCTTTCGATGCACAAAAAATCGAAGAGAACGCTAATGAAGTTATTCAAGCTATCATCAAATTAAAGCCATCAAGCGCAAAAGGTACCTACATGAAGTCGGTAACTATGAGCAGCACTATGAGCCCGGGCATTATCATTGATACTAAATTATTCAACTAATAAAAAATCGCATGAATAAAGAGCAAAAATCGAAAATGATAGATGAGTTAGTGGAAAAATTAAACGCTAACAATAAAATCTATTTAGCAGATTGTTCATCGTTGACAGTTGAAAAAGTAAATGCTTTCCGTAAGGTTTGTTTTGAAAAGAAAGTAAGCATCACTGTAGTTAAAAACACATTGCTTAAAAAAGCAATTGAGCGTGCTAACGACAGCAAATTAGCTGATTTAATTCCTGCATTAAAAGGAGAAACAGCTTTAATGTTTACCGAAACTTCAAACGCTCCTGCAAAGGCGATTAAAGAATTCCGTAAAAAGGATTCTAAACCGGCTTTAAAAGCAGCTTACGTTGAAGAAACAGTTTATATCGGAGATGCACAATTAGATGCTTTGGCTTCATTGAAGTCGAAGAACGAATTAATCGGCGACATCGTTATGTTATTACAATCACCAATCAAACGTGTATTAGGTGGCTTGGAAAACAAAAAAGGTGGCGACGAAGCAACTGCGGCGTAATCGTTAACAAAAACAATTATCAAAAAGAACAAAAACAAAACAATCAATTATTAAAAATTTAAAACCATAATAAAATGGCAGACGTAAAATCAATAGCTGAAACACTTGTTAACTTAACAGTGAAAGATGTACAAGAATTAGCAAAAATATTAAAAGACGATTACGGTATCGAACCGGCTGCTGCAGCTGTAGTAGTTGCAGGTGGTGGTGCTGCAGGTGGCGATGCTGCTGCTGCAAAAACTGCATTCGACGTAATTTTAACTGATGCTGGCGCTGGTAAATTAGGCGTAGTAAAAGTTGTTAAAGATTTAACAGGACTTGGCTTGAAAGAAGCTAAAGACTTAGTAGACGGTGCTCCTAAAGCAGTAAAAGAAGGTATTGCGAAGGAAGAAGCTGAATCTATTAAGAAAGCTTTAGAAGAAGCTGGTGCTAAAGTTGAAATTAAGTAATTAATTACATAACAAGGAAAAGGCCATAATTTATGGCCCTTTCCTGTTTGTATTTATTTCAACCCGTACTTTGGTTCTTTAATCTTTAACTAACTTAACTTTAAATAACTTGGCTGCAACAGTAAAAAATAAAACGAGAATTAATTTCTCATCCAATAAGTTTCCAATTGAGTATCCCGACTTTTTGGACATTCAGGTTAAATCTTTCCAGGATTTTTTCCAGTTAGAAACAACACCTGAGAACCGTAAAAAAGAAGGCTTGTTTAAAGTGTTTGCCGAAAATTTTCCTATTTCGGATGCACGTAACAACTTCGTTTTAGAGTTTAAAGATTATTATATCGATCCGCCTCGCTACTCAATTGATGAGTGTATCGAGCGTGGATTAACGTACAGTGTGCCTTTAAAGGCAAAATTATATTTGTACTGTACCGATCCTGAACATGAAGATTTCGAACCCATTATGCAAGACGTATACTTGGGAACAATTCCTTACATGACACCGAAAGGTTCTTTCGTAATCAATGGTGCTGAAAGGGTAATTGTATCTCAGTTACACCGTTCGCCGGGCGTGTTCTTCGGACAAAGCCGTCACGCAAATGGAACAAAATTATATAGTGCACGTGTTATCCCTTTCAAAGGTTCGTGGATAGAATTTGCTACCGATATCAATAACGTAATGTATGCTTACATCGATCGTAAGAAAAAGTTACCGGTAACAACTTTATTACGCGCCATCGGTTTTGAAAGCGATAAACAAATTTTAGAAATATTTGGTTTAGCTGACGAAGTAAAAGTTAGTAAAGCCGGTTTAAAACGTGAAGTAGGTCGTCGTTTAGCGGCACGTGTTTTAAAAACCTGGTTAGAAGATTTCGTAGATGAGGATACCGGAGAAGTGGTGTCTATCGAACGTAATGAGGTTATCTTAGACCGTGAAACTATTTTAGAAGATGCACACATCGACTTAATCGCTGACGCAGGAGTAAAATCTATCATCTTACACAAGGAAGATATTAATACTGCTGACTTCGCAATTATCTACAATACTTTACAAAAAGATTCAACCAACTCTGAAAAAGAAGCGATTGAATACATCTACCGTTTATTACGTAACGCAGAACCACCGGATGAAGAAACCGCTCGTGGTGTTATCGACAAGTTATTCTTCTCTGATAAACGTTACGATTTAGGAGAAGTAGGTCGTTACCGTATTAACAAAAAATTAGGAATCGATATCCCAATGAACATCCGTGTTCTTACGAAGGAAGATATGATCCTAATCATTAAATATTTGATCGAATTAATCAACTCTAAAACAGATGTGGATGATATCGATCACTTAAGTAACCGTCGTGTACGTACCGTAGGTGAGCAGCTTTACTCTCAATTTGGTGTAGGTTTAGCTCGTATGGCGCGTACAATTCGTGAGCGTATGAACGTTCGCGATAACGAGGTGTTTACTCCAACTGATTTGATTAATGCTAAAACATTATCATCAGTTATTAACTCATTCTTTGGTACTAACCAGTTATCTCAGTTTATGGATCAAACCAATCCATTATCAGAGATTACTCACAAACGTCGTTTATCGGCACTCGGGCCAGGAGGTTTATCTCGTGAGCGCGCAGGTTTCGAGGTACGTGACGTTCACTACACGCACTACGGTCGTTTATGTACAATTGAAACACCGGAAGGACCAAACATTGGTTTGATTTCCTCATTATGTGTATACGCTAAAATTAACAAGTTAGGATTTATTGAAACGCCTTACCGTCCGGTTAAAGAAGGTAAGATTGAAGTAAATAAACCAATTGTTTATTTAACAGCGGAAGAAGAAGATCAAAAGAACATTGCTCAAACCAGCGCTGAAATTGACGAAAAAGGAAACTTGATTGGCAAGAAAGTGGTTGCGCGTTATGAAGGTGATTTCCCGGTATTAGAGCCTGAGAAAATTCACTTAATGGACATCGCTCCAAACCAAATTGCTTCAATCGCTGCTTCGTTAATTCCATTCCTAGAGCATGATGATGCTAACCGTGCGTTAATGGGATCAAACATGCAACGTCAGGCGGTTCCTTTAATGCGTCCGCAAGCTCCAATTGTTGGTACCGGTATCGAAGCGCGTGTAGCGCAAGATTCACGTGTATTAATCAATGCAGAAGGTGAAGGAATTGTTGAGTATGTTGATGCAAATGAAATTGTGATTCGTTACAATCGCTCTGAAGAAGAAAAATTAGTAAGCTTCGATGGTGATGTAAGAACTTATAAGTTAACGAAATTCCAAAAAACCAATCAGAGTACTTGTATGAACTTAAAGCCAATCGTTAAGAAAGGTGATAAGGTTTCTAAAGGACAAGTATTATGTGATGGATATGCTACCGAAAACGGTGAGTTGGCATTAGGCCGCAACTTAAAAGTAGCGTTCATGCCTTGGAAAGGTTACAACTTTGAGGATGCTATCGTAATTTCTGAGAAAATTGTTCGTGATGATATCTTCACTTCAATTCACATCGATGAGTATACTTTAGAAGTTCGTGATACAAAGCGCGGATTAGAAGAGTTAACTCCGGATATTCCTAACGTAAGTGAAGATGCAACAAAGGATCTTGACGACAAAGGTATTATTCGTGTTGGTGCTGATGTAAAAGAAGGTGATATCTTAATCGGTAAAATCACTCCAAAAGGTGAAACAGATCCTTCTCCGGAAGAAAAATTATTACGCGCTATCTTTGGTGACAAAGCAGGTGATGTGAAGGATGCTTCTTTACGCGTTCCTCCATCATTAAAGGGTGTAGTAATCGATAAGCGTTTATTCTCTCGCGCTATTAAGGATAAAAAGGCTAAGGCAGAAGAAAAACCTTTAATTGATAAATTAGATTCTGAACATGAAAAGAATGTCCATAATTTAAAACTTCAATTAATTGATAAGTTATTTGTTTTAGTAAATGGTCGCACTTCACAAGGTGTTACTAATATCTTAGGCGAAGAGATTATTCCTCGCGGAACAAAATTCACTCAAAAATTATTAGAAAGAGTAGATTACTCTGAAGTTAATCCAAGCAACTGGACAACTGATAAAGACAAGAACGAACAAATCGAACGCTTGTTACACAACTTCATGATTAAGTATAACGATTTACTTGGTCAATACAAGCGTGAGAAGTTCCAAGTAACAGTTGGTGACGAATTACCAGCAGGTATCGTTCAGTTAGCGAAAGTTTACATTGCACAAAAACGTAAGTTAAAAGTAGGTGATAAGATGGCAGGACGCCACGGTAACAAAGGTATCGTTGCGCGTATCGTAAAAGAAGAAGATATGCCATTCTTAGAAGATGGAACTCCGGTGGATATCGTTTTAAATCCTCTTGGTGTACCTTCTCGTATGAACTTAGGTCAGATTTATGAAACTGTATTGGCGTGGGCCGGTCAGAAATTAGGATTGAAATTTGCAACTCCTATTTTCGACGGTGCTTCAATGGAGCAAATCGATGAATACACTTCTAAAGCTGGTCTTCCTCAATTCGGCCGTACTTTCTTAATTGATGGTGGAACAGGTGAGCGCTTTGACCAACCGGCTACTGTAGGTATTATCTACATGTTGAAATTAGGCCACATGGTTGATGATAAGATGCACGCTCGTTCAATCGGACCTTACTCATTAATTACGCAACAACCTTTAGGCGGTAAAGCACAATTTGGTGGTCAGCGTTTTGGTGAGATGGAGGTTTGGGCACTTGAAGCATACGGTGCAGCTAATGTGTTACAGGAATTGTTAACTGTTAAGTCTGATGACGTAATGGGCCGTGCAAAAGCTTATGAAGCTATTGTAAAAGGTGAGAACATTCCAACACCGGGTATCCCTGAATCATTCAATGTATTATTACATGAATTGAGAGGTTTAGCCTTAGATGTAACAATGGATTAATTAACTAAGTAAAAATCTAACAGCAATTATAATGGCTTTAAGAAAAGATAATAAATTAAAATCAAATTTCTCTAAGATTACTATCAGCCTTGCTTCGCCTGAGTCAATTCTTCAGCGTTCAAGTGGTGAAGTATTAAAACCGGAGACAATTAACTACCGTACCTATAAGCCGGAGCGTGATGGTTTATTCTGCGAGCGTATTTTCGGTCCTGTAAAGGATTACGAATGTCATTGTGGAAAATACAAGCGTATCCGTTACAAGGGTATCATTTGCGACCGTTGCGGTGTTGAAGTAACTGAGAAAAAAGTACGTCGTGAGCGTATGGGCCACATTAGCTTAGTGGTACCTGTTGCTCATATCTGGTACTTCCGTTCGTTACCAAACAAAATCGGTTACATCTTAGGTTTACCAACTAAAAAGTTAGATACTATCATTTATTACGAGCGTTATGTTGTAATCAATGCCGGTGTTGCCGCTGCTAATGGTGTAAGTTATTTAGACTTCTTAACTGAAGAAGAATACTTAAACATTGTAGATGGTTTACCAAAAGACAATCATTTATTAGACGAAACAGATCCGAATAAATTTGTGGCGAAAATGGGTGCTGAAGCAATTCAGGACTTATTATCCCGTTTGGATTTAGATAGTTTATCGTATGAATTACGTCACAAAGCTTCAACTGAAACTTCTCAGCAACGTAAAAACGAAGCTTTGAAACGTTTGCAAGTTATTGAAGCATTCCGTCAGGCTAATACTCACGTAGTAAACAAGCCAGAGTGGATGATTGTGAAAATTGTTCCGGTTATTCCACCTGAGTTACGTCCTTTAGTTCCATTGGATGGCGGACGTTTCGCTACATCTGATTTAAATGACTTATACCGTCGTGTAATCATTCGTAACAACCGTTTAAAGCGTTTAATTGAAATTAAAGCTCCGGATGTAATCTTACGTAACGAAAAACGTATGTTACAAGAATCAGTTGACTCGTTATTTGATAACTCTCGTAAATCAAATGCGGTTAAAACTGAATCTAACCGTGCTTTAAAATCATTATCTGATTCATTAAAAGGTAAGCAAGGACGTTTCCGTCAAAACTTATTAGGTAAGCGTGTTGACTACTCGGCTCGTTCGGTAATTGTTGTAGGTCCTGAGTTAAAATTACACGAATGCGGTTTACCAAAAGAAATGGCAGCTGAATTATTCAAACCATTTATTATCCGTAAAATGATTGAGCGTGGAATCGTGAAAACAGTTAAATCTGCAAAGAAAATTGTTGATCGTAAAGAGCCAATCGTTTGGGATATCTTAGAAAACGTATTGAAAGGACATCCCGTAATGCTTAACCGTGCCCCGACACTCCACAGGTTAGGTATCCAGGCCTTCCAACCAAAATTAATCGAAGGAAAAGCGATTCAGTTACACCCATTAGTGTGTACCGCGTTTAACGCTGACTTCGACGGTGACCAGATGGCAGTGCACGTTCCATTAGGACATGCAGCTATTTTGGAAACTCAAATTTTAATGTTGGCTTCTCATAACATCTTAAACCCATCTAACGGTGCGCCGGTAGCGGTTCCTTCTCAGGACATGGTGTTAGGTTTATATTACTTAACTAAGTCGAAGAGAAATTTACCGAATGATAAGGTTAAAGGTGAAGGAAAAATATTTTATAGTGCAGAAGAAGTTATCATTGCTTATAATGAGAAGCAAGTTGATTTACACGCACAAATAAAAGTGAAAATTACAAATGCTTTAGAAGGCGATAAATTAGTTGAGAAATTAATTGAGACTTCTGTGGGACGTGTAATTTTCAATCAGGTTGTACCACACGAAGTAGGTTATATCAATGAATTATTAACGAAGAAATCGTTACGTGATATCATCGGTATGGTATTGAAGAAAACAGGTATGGCGAAGACAGCTAAATTCTTAGATGATATCAAAGAATTAGGTTTCCGTACTGCATTCCGTGGTGGTTTATCGTTCAACTTAGGTGATATTCAAACTCCGGCTGAAAAAGCTGTAATTATTAAAGAAGCTCACGAACAAGTTGAAGAGGTAATGAATAACTATAACATGGGTTTCATTACAAACAACGAACGTTACAACCAAATCATTGATATCTGGACGCACACTAACTCTAAAGTAACTAAGAAAGTATTAGATACTTTGAGCAGCGATAAGCAAGGATTTAACGCGGTGTACATGATGTTAGATTCAGGTGCTCGTGGTTCTAAGGAACAAATTAAGCAGTTAAGTGGTATGCGCGGTTTGATGGCGAAGCCTCAAAAAGCAGGTGCTACCGGTGCTGAAATTATCGAGAATCCGGTATTATCGAACTTCCGTGAAGGTCTTTCGATTTTGGAATACTTTATTTCAACCCACGGTGCTCGTAAAGGTCTTGCTGATACGGCGTTAAAAACAGCGGATGCGGGTTACTTGACTCGTCGTTTAGTTGACGTGGCGCAAGACGTTATTATTAACGAAGCAGATTGTGGTACATTACGTGGATTAACTATGTCGGCATTAAAAAATAACGACGATGTAGTTGAAACATTATACGATCGTATTTTAGGACGTGTTGCCGTAAACGATGTATATCATCCAACTACTGGTGAATTAATCGTACAAGGCGGAGAATTAATTACTGAAGACGTTGGTGCTGCTATCGAAAAATCTCCGATTGAGTCGGTTGAAATTCGTTCGGTATTAACCTGCGAATCTAAATCAGGTGTGTGTGCAAAATGTTATGGACGCAACTTAGCTAACGGGCGCTTAGTTCAGTTAGGTGAAGCTGTTGGTGTAATCGCTGCACAGTCGATCGGTGAGCCGGGTACACAGTTAACATTACGTACTTTCCACGTGGGTGGTACAGCAAGTAACATCGCTGCATCATCTTCATTGATTGCTAAACACGATGGTATCGTTGAAATTGATGAGTTAAGAACTGTTGAAAGCGTAAATACTGATGGGGCTAAGGTGAACACCGTTATAGGTCGTTCAACTGAGTTACGCATCGTTGACGCAAACACAGGAATTACTTTAACAACAGGTAACGTTCCTTATGGTTCTGCATTATATATCAAGCCGGGTTCAAAAGTGAAGAAGGGTGATTTATTATGTGATTGGGATCCATATAACGCTGTTATCGTTTCAGAATTTGGTGGTACAGTTGAATACGAACACATCAAAGAAAATGTAACTTTCCGTGAAGAATCTGACGAGCAAACAGGTTTTAAAGAAAAAGTAATCATTGAAAGTAAAGACAAAACCATGAATCCATTAATTAGAATCGTGGATAAAAAAGGTGAGTCTTTAAAAACATACAACATTCCGGTTGGAGCGCATATCGTTGTAAACGAAAAAGCAAAAATCGAACCAGGTCAGATATTAGTTAAGATTCCTCGTGTTACCGGTAAAACAGGTGATATCACCGGTGGTTTACCTCGTGTAACTGAATTATTCGAGGCACGTAACCCAAGTAACCCTGCTGTAGTTTCTGAGATTGACGGTATCGTTACTTTCGGTAAAATTAAGCGTGGTAACCGTGAGGTAGTAGTAGAAGCTAAAACCGGCGAACAACGTCGTTACTTAGTGTCTTTATCTAAGCATATCTTAGTTCAGGAAAATGATTTCGTACGCGCTGGTGATCCATTATCAGACGGAGCGACTTCTCCTGGCGATATCTTAGCGATTAAAGGCCCTACTGCTGTTCAGGAATACTTAGTAAACGAAATCCAAGAGGTTTACCGTTTACAGGGTCAGAAATTGAACGACAAACATTTCGAAACTATCGTGCGTCAAATGATGCGTAAAGTTGAGATTGTTGATCCGGGTGATACTATTTTCTTAGAGCAACAAATCGTAAACAAAGTTGATTTCATGGAAGAAAACGACAATGTTTATGGTAAGAAAGTTGTAATGGATCCGGGTGATTCAGCTGAATTAAAACGCGGTCAGATTATCACTGCACGTAAATTACGTGACGAGAACTCTGTATTACGTCGTAAAGATCAAAAATTAGTAGAAGCACGCGACGCTGTTCCTGCAACTGCTAATCCAATCTTACAAGGTATTACGCGCGCTTCATTACAAACTAACAGTTGGATTTCTGCGGCATCGTTCCAGGAAACAACAAAAGTGTTGAACGAAGCTGCTGTAAACGGAAAAGTAGATACTTTATTAGGATTAAAAGAAAACGTTATCGTTGGTCACTTAATTCCTGCAGGTACAGGTTTACGCCACTACGAGAAATTAGTAGTTGGAAGCAAGGAAGAATACGAGCGTTTAATGGCTAGTAAAGAAGAAATCGAAGAAGAAGCATAGTCTTACTCTCTATACTAAAAAGCCCCGCAATTGCGGGGCTTTTTGTTTTATATAGTTGTACTGAAGCTGTATTTAAGCGCATAAAAAAGCCCGAATAAATCGGGCTAAAGAAAAAGTGATTATTGATTAACAATATTCGTCATAAACCATTTTTAGATGGTCGGCAATCATTTGTGCAGTACAGCCTTCAATGTTGTGACGCTCTACAAAATGAACTAATTCACCGTTCTTGAATAATGCAATACAAGGTGATGATGGAGGATAAGGTGCAAAATGCTTACGCGCCTGAACCACTGCATCGGTATCAAAACCTGCAAATACAGTTGTGAGTTTTGATGGTTTTTTTGCGTTTGCAAGACTTAACTTCACACCCGGACGAGCGGCGCCTGCGGCACATCCGCATACAGAATTTACAACTACTAAAACTGTTCCTTCTTGCTTTAAGGATTTATCTACGTTTTCCGGGGTTAATAATTCTTCAAATCCAACAGAGGTTAACTCCGCTTTCATTGGTTTAACTAATGCTTCTGGATACATATTATAATGGATTAAATTTAGATTAATACTACAAAGCTACAGCATTTAAATATCTGTAGATGTTAATTCTTAATAATTATTTATATTTGATATAGAAGTTGCTTCAGGCAATGTTTCTTGTTTCATGCTCAAAAAAGTATTCATACTGTTTTTTTTGATTGGCTTTATAGGACTGTCTTTTTCTCAGCCATGTCTAAATTACTCTACTTTTTTTGGAAAATTACAACACGATGAGGTAAGAGGCGTATGTACTGACCCGCAAAAAAACGTGTATGTAATAGGTAATACTTACAATACCGATTTACCGGTTACACCCGGAGCATTTCAAGTAACTGCAAAAGGTAATTATGAGGCATTTTTGGCAAAGTTTGATTCTTGCGGAAGTTTGATTTGGTGTACCTATTTAGGAACTTCAACTTTTGATAGCGGCGAAAAAATAACATATAGTAAGGATAATACCATTGTTTTTTGCGGTTATACCGATGGAACTGATTTAAGTACAACGCCAGGATGTTTTCAGTCTGCAAACAATGGAAATTACGATTGTTTTTTAGGGAAATTTTCGCTCTCCGGTAATCCGATTTGGTTAACCTATTTTGGAGTTGGTCAAGGTGATTTTTCGTTTGATGTGATAACAGATTCATTAAGTAATATTATCATAGGAGGAACGAGTACCAGTAATGCTCTCTATACAAATACAAATTCGTTTCAGCAGTTTCAGGCGGGTGCTACTGATGCTTTTGTTGCGCGATTTAATAAGAATGGAAATTTAAAATTCAGTACATTTTACGGAGGTTCCGGAGCCGAAGATATTCACGCGCTTGCTACGGATAAAAACTGCAATATAATTGGAGTAGGAGGTTCTTTCAGTTTTAATTTAAATACAAGTCCGGGCTGTTATCAGCCTGCAACAAACGGTGGGATGGAAGTATATGTTTTGAAATTGGATTCAAGCGGACAACGTATTTTTTCAACCTATATTGGAGATGCAGGAACTGATGATGCCTACGGAGTAGCTACAGACAATAATAATTTCATTTATATCAGTGGGCATACAAATAGCGCTGCATTTTACACGTCGCCGGGTGCCTATCAATCGGTAAAATCAGGACAAAACGACTGTTACTGTTTAAGTTTATCACCAACCGGCGCTATGCAATGGAGTACTTTTTTAGGAGGATCTTCAAATGATTTTTTAACGCGAATGCATATCAATAACAATAAGGAATTAGTTGTTTTATTAAATACGCAAAGCACGAATTTCCCGATGATGGGAGTAGGCAGTACAACGCTAAATAACGGGAGTGGAGATGCAGCAGTAATAAAACTTTCTACAACAGGAATTCCATTTTGGTCAACCTATGTTGGAGGTACTTCTGCGGAAACTCCTCACGACATTGCTTCGTTTAGTAAAGACAAAATTGTGTTAGCGGGCTCAACCAGCAGTGCTGATTATCCTGTTTCGTCAACGCCATATCAAAACATATTTAACGGAACGGAGGATGCATTTATTACTTGCAAAACAGTGGGAAGTATCAATACCGGGTTTGGTTTTTCTTCGGAATTAAGCAGTTGTCATGGGTTTACTTCCTATAATTATGAATCAGATTTATTGTTGTATAAATCAAATTGTAACGAGCAGTTTAAGTATGAAATTTATGATATCACAGGAAAGCAGTTAAAAAGTGGAGAGATTTTCATGCAAAAAAACATTGATGTTTCGGAATTGTCTTCTGGTTTATATGTTATAAATGTCACGAATCATAACGGTCGGCAAACACAGAAATTTAAATTTATAGTAGAGTAAATTTATTTGGCACTTTTTAATGAGATAGCTACCACTTTCGTTGAACAAACAAAACTTGTTTACAACTACACTATTCATCAGTTAAAAAATCCGTCCTTTGATAATGTTTATTACTGTGTGCTCATAGCTTATTCGCTTTGTTTTTTTCTAGAAATTATATTGCCAAAACAAAGGAAGCATGGTGTTTTGAGCCGAAAGGGCTTTTGGTTAGACACTTTTTATGTATTATTTAATGATGTCATAATTTACATCATTGGTTTATTTGGTTTATGCGCTGTAACTGAATTGATTTTATTTAAGCTGCTCGGTTTGTTTGATATTCATTCTTTAAAAGTAGTTGACATTACAAATTGGAATCCGATTCTGCAGGTTTTCATAATGTTTTTGTTTCAGGATTTCATGGAGTACTGGGCACATTTTCTATTACATAAATTTGATTTTCTATGGGCATTTCATAAAATACATCATGCACAAGAAGAGTTGGGTGCCGGTTCAACCAGACATTTTCATTTTGTAGAAATGTTTGTTTTCAAGCCTTTAATTTATATTCCGTTCGCTATGGTAGGTTATTCCGTGGCCGATTATTTTTTATTTCAAATCACTGTTCAAAACGTTTGGGGATTTTTCACGCATATGAACGTGAAAATAAATTGGGGCTTTTTTAATTATATAATTAATACTCCGGAAACACATATGTGGCATCATGCAAAAAATATCCCGCGTGAACATGGCGTCAATTACGCCAGCATATTAAATATTTGGGATTTATTGTTCGGTTATTTTTACTTGCCTAAGGACAAGAAGCCCATTTTAGGAATTCCGGATCAAAAAAGCATTCCAAACTCATTTATAGGACAAACTCTTTATCCTTTTAGGTTTCTTATGTCCAAAAAGGGGGGTGCCCCTCAAAACGTAAAATAGAACCGTTTGTAGAGCTCTATTTTATTAACATTTATTGAACAATCCTTTATTCTTAAAATACTGAATGAGTGAATGATGGGCTTAAATTAGCGAGTATCTTCCTAACCTCAAGTAATTTTGCCATCTTGCATACATCAATATTGATTATCAACCCCATGAGAAATTTTTTTTATTTCAGTTTAGCATTACTTTTATCATTCGTCGTTTCAAAATCTTCATTCGCCAGTCATGGTATGGCTTTAGTGAATCCTTCATTTACTGTTGGTGCAACGGCTTTAACTTTTACTGCGAGTTCCAATGCTGCTACGTGCGGTGGAGGTCCTTATTGGTTACAAGTTGAGTTGCGTTGTACAGCGGGTCAATTAACGGGTACGCCGCCTGCAACCATGCAAACAAACTTATTAAACTGGGCAGGTCCTGGAGTTACTTACGCTAACTTTCCATGGTATAATGCCTTATTAAATGTTCCTAATTACAACATAGCGAGTTCATGGCCTGATCAATGTACTACTGAACCATATCATCCTGTAACCATTCCTTATACCGGTTTGTGTCCGGGACAAACTTATTTTTTCTCTGCGCGTGAGTGGGTTTCAGGTACTAATACGGTAGGTCCTTGGACAACACCTTCTTCTTTTGTTGTTCCGGGTGTTTTTGTTCCGTTAAACTTTAACGTAGTTGCCAGTCCAACATTGTTCTGTTCTCCGGGTTGTTCAACATTAAGTGTAAATAGTATTTCCGGTGGTTGTGGAGCAGGTGCAAGTGTACTTTGGTCACCTGGAGGTTCTACATTAAATTCTGTCGTCGTCTGTCCTGCGGCTACAACAACTTATTCGGCAACTGTCACCACGCCTTGTAATGTACTAACCAAAACTCTTCAAGTAACAGTGGTGCCGGCCGTTAGTGCCGCATTTACACCTGTTAACTCAACCGGATGTACAGGTGTTCCTGTAAACTTTAATCATACGGGTACAGCCGGGGTGTCACATACATGGGCTGCAACACCTGCTGCCGGTGTTACGGTCACAACGGTCAATTCAGCAAACCCTTCGATGACTTTTGCCAATGCCGGCGTTTATACTATTTCGCATACGGTCGCAATTGGAAGTTGTACCAATGTCGTCACAACTAATATAACCATTGGTGCTATAAATCCTGCATTTACTGTTCCAACCGGTACACAATGTTTACAAGGAAATAGTTTTAATTTCAACGCGACAACAGCAGCGGGTACTCATACCTATGCTTTTAATCCTGCCGCAGGTGCACCGCCAACAGGATTTACTGCTAACTACGGTCCGGCTGTTTTCACAACGCCGGGAACATATACCGTAACACACACTATTAATAATGGAGGTTGTGTTGGAACGGCCACTCGAGTCGTTGTGGTTAACCCTCAACCTACAGGTGTACTTACGCCTAGTAATGCAACTTGCGGTTTAAATAACGGAAGTATTGTTATTACAAATACGAGTGGAGCAGGACAAACTGTAACAGGATATTCTGTTAATGGTACTGCTATACCAACTCAAACAGCAACGGGATTGGGAGCTGGGAATTACAATGTAACCATGGTAAATAACTTTGGTTGTACAGTAACTCTTACAACTACGATTGTCAATTCACCTGTTATAACCGCATTAGCTACTACATCTATAAATCCAACATGCGGAAGTAATAACGGAAGTATTACCTTAGGTGGTGTTACCGGTGGTACACCAACTTTCTCTTATAATGTAAACGGTGGTGCTTATTCAACTTCACCTCCGTTAACAAACCTTGGTCCCGGAACTTATACTATTGGTGTTATTGATAGCAAAGGTTGTACTTTCGTTAAGACTGTTGTACTTGCTAACGCTGCCGGTCCAACTGCAATTACATTAACTACTTCTCCTGCTACTTGTTTAGGTACTGCCGGAAGTATGTCGATAACAGGTGTAACAGGTGGTTCTCCAGCTTACACTTTTTCAGTAAATGGTGTTAGTACTGGAAGTGTAACCGGAGCTTTAACAGCCGGTACTCATACTGTATTGGTGCGTGATTTAAATGGTTGTACATTCCAAACTACGTTTAATATTGGTACAGTAACCGGCCCTACTGCAGGAACTGTAGTTACAACCAATGCTGCTTGTGGTAATGCTAACGGTAGCGCTACTGTTACAGCGGTTACCGGAGGTTTAGCTCCGTATCAATATTCATTTAATGGAGGGCCATTCAGTACAAACAACTTCGTTGGAAGTTTAACGGCAGGTTCATACACAGTAATTGTTAGAGATGCGAATAGTTGCACGGTTGCAATTAATTATGTTGTGGGTAACACAGGAAGTCCTGTTTCTAACTTAGCAGGTCAAACGAATGTAACTTGTTTTGGTGGTACTAATGGAACATTTACAATCAATACAGCCGGTGGTACTCCGGGATATAGTTATACTTTAACTCCTGGTAACATTACAAGTGGTACAGGTGTTTACACTAACCTTGCTCAGGGCGCTTATGTTGTGAATGTGAAAGATGCTGCAGGATGTGTAACGACCGTTAGTGTCAATATCACACAACCAACCGCACTCACTTTAACATTATCTTCTGTACCACCTTTATGTAGTGGAGGTTCTAACGGTTCAATTACAGGAACCGGTGGAGGTGGAACAAGTCCATATCAGTTCTCTTTAAATGGCGGACCATTCCAAGTTGGTAATACATTTGCAGGAGTTTCTTCAGGAGTTTATAACGTAACTATTCAAGATTTTAATAATTGTACATTAACCCAATCAGTTCAAGTGACTCAGCCTCCGGGCATGACATTAACTGTTAATAGTAGTAATGCAAATTGTACAGCTGCAAATGGTACTGCTTCTGTTTCTGTATCAGGTGGCAGTCCTGCTTATACTTACAACTGGTCAAGTGGTGGTGGAACTGCTGCACAAACCAATCCTGTTGTAGCAGGAACATATACTGTAACAGTTACTGATGTTAATTCTTGTACAGCAACAGCTGTAGCAGTTATTAACTCTACACCAGGTGGAACCGCTGTGATTTCAGGAAGCGTTAATCCAAGTTGTAACGGATTTACCAATGGTACAATGACAGCAGGATTTACCGGCGCTATGTCGGCACCAATCAGCTATAGTTGGAGTAACGGTCAGAATACACAGACAGCAACGGGATTAGGTGCCGGAACGTATACTGTTACCTTAACGGATGCTTTTGGATGTACTTCATCAGTAGCTGGTACATTAACCGAGCCTGGTGCTTTAGATATAATGACAGGTACTGTGGCAGTAAGTTGTTTTAACGGATCGAATGGATCAGCTACTGCAATCTATAACGGTGGCGGTACACCTCCTTTAACATATTTATGGGCTCCGGGAGGAGCAACTACAGCAACTTCTTCTAATTTACCTGCCGGTGTTTATAGTGTAACTGTAACAGATTCTAAAGGATGTACCGCAGTAACATCTGCAACTGTAACTCAACCAACTTCTGTAACAGTTACTTCAACTGTTACTCCTGCAAATTGCGGACAAGCTAATGGTTCGGCAACTGTTTCAGCAACGGGTGGAACTCCTGCTTATAGTTATACTTGGAGTACTTCTGCAACAGGAGCTACTTTAGGTGGTGTAGTAGCGGGTACTTATACCATTACAGTAGCTGATGCAGCAGGATGTATTACTACTGCGGCGGCAACAATTCCTAATACTTCAGGACCTACAATTTCCTTAGCAACTCAAACAAATGTAAGTTGCTTCGGTGGAAATAATGGTATAGCAACAACCACTGTTACCGGTGGAGCAACTCCATATATTTATTTATGGAGTAACGGACAAGTAACAGGAACTGCAACCAATTTACAAGCGGGTGTTTATACAGCTACTGTAACTGATAATAATGGTTGTATTTCATCTACAAGTGTTACCATAACTCAGCCACCAGCGTTAACAGTTACTGCTTCAGGCACAAATCCTTTATGTTTTAATGCAACCAATGGTACAGCTAATGCAGGTGTATTAGGAGGAACAGCAGCATATAATTATGCTTGGGTTCCTTCAGGATCTACCGTGTCTAATCCAACAGGATTAGGTCCGGGTAATCACATTGTAACCGTAACAGATGCTAACGGTTGTATTGCCACGGCTTCTGTAACTTTAATTAATCCGGCTCAAATGAGTGCTGCAGTAACGGGTACAAATGTGACTTGTTTCGGTGCTTGTAATGGTATGGCTAATGCTACAACATCGAATGCAATTGGTGCGGTGGTTTATTTCTGGACAGGCGGACCGGCCCCATTAACTACACAAAACATTACAAATCTTTGTCCTGGTACTTATAGCATGGTTGCAACCGATTTAAATGGATGTACAGCTTCTGCTTCAGTTATTATTACGCAGCCTACACAATTAACTGCTAGTATTACCGGAATCGGCAATGCAAGTTGCGCCGGTTATAACGATGGTTTTGCAACAGTGGCACCTGCCGGCGGAACACCTGCTTATACTTATAGCTGGTTACCAACAGGAGGTAGCGGTTCTACAGTGAACAATTTAACTGCCGGAACTTATACGGCTGTTATTACAGATGCAATGGGTTGTACTGCTAATGCAATTGCAACTGTAACACAACCTGCAGCATTGCAATCTACTTTAACAACTGCTAACGTCACATGTAACGGATTAAACAATGGTACAGGTAACGTTGCTTATAGCGGTGGTACTGGTCCATATACTTTCTTATGGTTACCTACACTTAATAATGCTTCAAGTGTAAATAATTTACCTCCGGGTACTCACACCATTCAAATTACAGATAACTTAGGTTGTATCACAACTCAAACAGCGTTGATTACGCAACCTGCTGCTTTAACGGCAGTGGTTAGTGCAAGTAATTCAAACTGTACACAAGCTAATGGTAATGCTTGTGTTGTTGCCGGTGGTGGTGCAGGAGGTTATACTTATCAATGGACAGGTAATCCTTTATTTACAAATTCATGTATTAATAACGTAGTTGCAGGTTCATATACAGTAACTGTAACTGATGCGAATGGATGTACCGCTTCGGGCGTCGCTTTAATTAATGATATCGCAGGCCCTTCAGTGGTTGTTACTGCAACAACACCGGTTTCTTGTTTTGGTGGAAGCAATGGTTCTGCTAACGTAAGTATTTCTGGTGGGGTAGGTACAATTAGTATCTTATGGTCGCATTTAGCACAAACGGTGGCTAACGTAAATAATTTACCTGCAGGATTACACTCCATAACAATTACCGACGGTGCGGGATGTGTTGCTTCAGCCTCTGTTAATATTACACAGCCAACATTATTGGTGAGTGCAATTTCTAATGTGACGATGGTAACATGTTCAGGTGCTAATAATGGAACTGCTACAATGTTAGTTAATGGAGGTACTCCGGCTTATAATTACACTTGGACACCAAGTTCTCAAAGTTCATCAGTGGCCGTAAGTATGGGTCCTGGCATTTACACATGTGCTGTTAGCGACGCTAATGGTTGTACAACTTCACAAACAGTAAATATTTCTCAACCAAATCCATTACAAATAAGCAGCTTCTCTGTAACTAATTTAAGTTGCTTTAATAATAATTCAGGTCAAGTTAATACAACAATAATCGGTGGATCTCCTGCTTATTCTATCACATGGAGTCCGGCACAACCAGCTAATCCGATTATTACTAATTTACCTGCCGGTACTTATAGTTTAACAGTGACTGATACTAAGTCTTGTTCTGTGAGCGGTGTATATATTGTAACACAACCAACTCAGTTAACATCTGCTGCAACAGCTACTCCAGCTACTTGCGGAAACGCAAATGGTAGTGCAACAGTTACAGTGAATGGAGGTACACCTGGTTATAATTATAACTGGAATACACCAACACCTCAAAATACTTCAGTTGCAACCGGTATGGCAGCAAATACCTGGAGTTGTATTATTACAGATGCTAACGGTTGTATCATTACGCAATCAGTAACAGTACCTAACGCACCAGGACCTGTATTAGCGGCAATGAACTATACAGCTCCATTGTGTTTTGGTCAGCAAAATGGTGCAATGTCAATTACTTTTACATCAGGTACAGCTCCATATACATTTAATTGGAATAATCCTTCTGCATCTACTACACAAACTGTGAATGGTGTTGGAGCTGGTGTTTATTCTGCAACAGTAACCGATGCATATGGTTGTACTGTAAGTGGTGTAGTTAATGTGATTCAGCCTAATCAGTTATTGTTAAATGTGAGCGCGAATCAAACGATTTGTTACGGACAATCTGCGCAAATATTTGCGGCAGGTTCGGGTGGAACTACTCCATATACGTATAGCTGGACTCCAAGCACTTTGGTTGGCGGTGGTCCTCATGCTGTGAATCCGACCAGCAGCGCGTCTTATCAAGTATTTTTAACGGATATCAACAATTGTACAACATCACCGAAAACAATTATCGTTAATGTATTACCACAATTAACGGCTACCGGTTATGCGGTTACCAAGTGTGATGGAGCTATGGCTTCATTTAGTGCACAAGTAGCTAGTCCGGGTAATGGAGGTCCTTACACTTACAACTGGAGTAATGGGTCAACTTCATCAAACATTAATGTTCAGGCAAATTATGCAACCACACCTAATATTTATACATTAACGATTAGTGATGGATGTTCAGTTCCAAATGCGGTTGCGTTATATACCTTGGATGTGAATCCATTGCCGAGTGGTACAATTACTGCCGATGTAACTTCAGGATGTGCACCTCTAAGTGTGAACTTTAGTGCTATAGGAACATCAACAACAGATGTTCTAAACTGGAGTTTCGGAAATGGTTTAGGTTCGGGTAGTCCGATTAATAATGTTTATACTGATCCGGGTGTTTATACAGTACAATTAAACATCACCAACCAATTTGGTTGTAAGATGGAATATGTAAATCAAAATTACATTCAAGTGTTTGGTGTACCTGTAACAGATTTCTTCCCAAGTCCACAATCGACATCTATTCTGGATCCGGGAATTCACTTTACGAATACTTCAACAGGCGCATCGAGCTATTTCTGGGATTTTGGTGATTATAATTCTCCATTCAATAACACAACAGCTATGCATCCTGATCATGTGTATGAATTAGCAGGAACCTATCAGGTTTATCTTGTTGCAATCAATGATAAAGGCTGTATGGACACAACAATGCAAATTGTAGAAATAACTCCAGACTATGCCTTGTATATTCCAAATGTATTTACGCCGGATGGGAATGGATTAAACGATACATTCCAGCCTAAAGGTGTAGGAATTGATGAAGATGACTATAAGATGTACATCTTTGATCGTTGGGGTGAAATTATCTTTACCAGCGATGAATTCCGCAAAGGTTGGGATGGTACAGTGAAAGGTTCAACTAAATTAGCTGAACAAGGCGTGTATGTTTACCGAATCCTGGTGAAAGATTTAGGCGGTACTGTTCATGAGTACATCGGACATGTAACCAACTTAATCCGACAAAAAGGAGTGGATTAATAAACTCATCATAATAAAAAAGCCCGAATTATTTCGGGCTTTTTTATTGGATTTATTTTCTTCTTTACTTTTTAATTTTTCCGTTGAGCTGAATATCGCTAATTGCTAATTGGTCAAATTTATCACCTTTATAAAGTTCAAGAACCCTTAAGCGAATCCTGTATCGACGTGATTTTTCAATTTTTAATTTATCGATATCAATGCCCTGCATTTTGTAAGTGTTTTCAAATGTGATTTCGGCATACGGTTTTTCGTTAATACTCATCGACACTTTTTTGAGGCGGGAATAGTTCTTCCAGGTTTGCATGTCTTTTCTCCAGCCGTTAGCAAAATAAATACTTCTGATCTCCGCACTGGGAACTTCTGCATTTTCCTCAATATCGATTACAATTTCAATTACTTCATTTTTACCATCCCAAGCGGTGAGCCAACATGTTTTCATGTTTCCATCGAACATGTTTTTTGCTTCGAAATTATCAGGACCAATGGGCTCAGCTTTATCTTTAACAACTCCTTCCGGAATTAAATACTCTGTAATATCATTATTGCTGCGATTGTGTTTTTCGTAATCGTCGTTACCATACACATCGAAATGATCTACGTTTGTTTCGTAAATAAGGATTTCATATCCGTCTTGCGAAAAGCACTGAAGACTAAAAGCCGCGAATGCCGTTATAAGAAGTTTTTTCATATTAAAACTTTATTAATTCTTCGAATAATTCTTTTACCGGTAATCCCATCACATTATAAAAACTACCTTCAATTTTATCTATACCAATATAGCCAATCCAATCCTGAACACCATAACCTCCGGCTTTATCGTATGGATTATAATTTGTTAAATAATATTCAATTTCTTCATTTTTAAGTGACTTAAAATAAACTTTACTGGCATCAAAGAAAACAGTTTGTTTATTTGCACTTTTCAAACAAACACCGGTAAATACTTCATGCATTTTTCCGCTTAATGTTTCAAGCATGATTTTTCCTTCTTTGAAATTAGCAGGTTTGTTTAATACTTTTCCTTCGCACCAAACGATGGTGTCGGCTGTAATTAATAATTCATTTTCTTTTAATTCATCGGGAAAAGCATCTGCTTTTTTTTCTGCCAGATAAAGCGGAATTTCCTGCGCCTGTAAATCGGAAGGGAACGATTCATCGGCGTTAATTGGCATAAGCCGATACTCAAATCCCAAACTCTTTAATAACTCTTGTCGGCGCGGAGAACCGGAGCCTAAAATAATTTTATATGGAAACTCTTTTAGAAGACTGTCAATGCTATTCATAAATCAATTTAATCATAAATGTAAAGGCCACTCCAAAAAGCATAATGAACTTTAATAGTAAACTGGCTACTTTATATTGAAAAGGTGTTTTAGCTCGGATGGTTTGAAATATCAAAATCAGTAAAGGAATAAAGACCGTCATGATTAAATAGAAGGAAGCGATTTTTTGTTGCCACATCCAAAGCTTGAGAATAGAGAAGCTTAAAATCCCCAATGTAATGATGATTAAAAAGAAGGTGACCACTTTTGTGGTGATGATGCCCCAAGAAATTGGCATTGTTTTTCCTCCCGTTTGAATATCCCCATTGAAATCTTCCATGTCTTTTACAATCTCTCTAATCAATGAAGTTAAGAAAGCAAATCCTGCAAATAATCCGGTGATTATTAAAAGTCGCTTTAAATTAAGCGAGTTTTGATCAAAGTAGGCTGTATTCACATGAACACCATTTAGAACTTCATAAGCGTAAGGCATCATCGGAATAAGTCCGGTTAATACAGCAATTACTAAATTACCGGTGAGAAGTTGTTTTTTAAAATGTGTTGAATAAAACCAAAGCAAAGTAATGGCAATAATTTGAAACAAAACCAATCTGAGTGCAAAGCAGCGATAAGCTAACCAGGCCCCTAAAATCAACCCTAATCCGCTAAATATTAAATGCAATAACATGGCTGTGCGTCGTTTAATCACAACGTCAATTACTACCGTTTCGGGATGATTAATATGATCGGTTTTTACATCAAAGTAATCATTAATGATGTATCCTGCGGCAGCAATAAGTGTTGTACTCAATACAAGCATCCAAAAATGGAACTCTGAGAAATAAACTTGCTCCATTACAGGCTCAATTACAAAATAACGAATGCTGCTCATGGTGAAAACCATAATCAGTAAATTTTCAAACCTTATTAATTTTAAAAAGGCAAAAAACTTATTTTGCAATAATCGGTTGGTCATTAATACAAATATATCAAATTACCAGTTAGCAATTTCCCATTGGCCTTGTACACGCATAACTTGTTCGATAATATCGCGTACACAGCCTTCTCCGCCATTTTTCGGCGAAATGTAAGAGCAGATCGATTTAATCTCAGTAGCAGAGTCATTCGGACAAGCAGCAACGCCCACGCGGCTCATAATCTCATAGTCCGGCAAATCATCCCCCATATACATCACTTGTTCATCGTTAATGTTATGTTCATAGATGAAGTCTTTATAACATTGTAGCTTATCGTGTTGATTTATGAAGATATGTTCTATGCCGGAGCGGGTAAGTAAATTTTTTATGGCTACATTATTTCCGCCGGAGATAATGACCAATTTGTATTTTTTCTGCACGGCTAAGTGTATGGCATAACCATCTTTTGAAAATACATTACGTACTACTTCACCGTTCTCCATCACCAATACTTTGCCATCTGTAAATACGCCATCTACATCAAACATCAGAGTAGTTATTTTATTAAGTTTCTCCTTAAAGTTTTGCATTGGTTTGTTGTTTTGCAATGAGACGACTGATTGACTTATAGGTGCGTTTTAACTCGCTGTGCTTTTTTAACAGGGCATTATGTTTTTGTAATGTCTTTTTATCTTTTCGTGCAGCCGGACCGGTTTGCACTAAACTTGGATTTCCGAAAACAGCCTTTTTTGCTGTGGTATTAATGAGCGGACCTAAATACTTAAAAAAAGATTTGTTTAATTCTTTATCGAGAAAAGAATATGCCGAAGCATACATGGCATTGCTGAAGTTTCCTGCTATTACGGCAGCCAAATGAAGTTTAAGTCGGTTTGCAGAATTTAACTTCACCACAGAGTTACTAAAGAGTCGAGCTAAACTGCTTAAATAATCAAGTGATTTTTTATTAGAGGCTTCAATGAAAATGGGAACTTCCTGCCAGTTAACGCTCTGTCCAAATGAAAAAGTTTGTAACGGATAAAAAACGCCAATGTTTTTAGAGGCGCCGTTTAATTCTTTAAAATCAGTGGTTCCGGAAGTGTGTAATACCAAAGCTTTTGTTTTAAGCTTTTTTATTTTAGTTGCCACTTGTTTAATAGAATTATCACCACTACAGATAAAAAAAACATCACTGTCTTCTTTCACTTTTTTCCACTCAGTAATAATGTTTACTTTGAATTCTTTGTGAAGTTGTTTCAGGCGCGGGGTTACAGATCGATTGTAAACTGTAATATCGAAACGTTTAAAAAAAGATAAATGCGATACAATATGCCAGGCAATATTTCCACTGCCGATGATAGTAATTCTTATCTTTTTATTTTTTTTAAGCGCCACTTGCTTCGGATTTTGATTTTAGTTTTTTATAGCGCTCAACAACAGAGATGCCGGTACCAAAGGCCATGACAAAACATCCCAGCCACAAAATATTTATATAAGGGAATATATACGCTTCCATCACAATAAAATCTTTTGAGTTGTTTACTTTTTCCGACATGGTAATCTCAACACTTCCTTCTTCCGGATTTATTTTCCAGAACGAAAATTTCAAGCCTAATTCCTCAATCATATCTACCTCAGGAACGATCATACTTTTTCTAATGATATATTTAGGATATGCTTTAAAAACATCGCCATTCGAGTTAAAGGCTTTCAATACAGCCGTTACTTCCAACAATGAATCCGTTTTTTCATATTCCTGCTGCGTTAGGTTTGTTTTAAGCGAATCAATAACAATAATGGCATTGCTGGCAAATATGGTATCACCAATATGACCAATGTAGTTTTTTGGAGTGTTGTAAGCATCTTTAGCCTTTGGATCAACCACATTTAAATCAGCAGCAGTAATTACTGTATACACATCACGATCCAGATAATGTCGCGTGGCAGGTTCAGCTGCTTGTCCCATCCGGGGGTTGTCCTGAATTTTAGGAATCAATTGAAATGCAAACTTTGGATCTCCATTCTCATCCGGAGTAAAGTAGTTCACTTTGTAATAAACATCAATCCCAATTCTTTCTTTACTTTCAAACGAAACTAAATACGGACCAAGTGGTAGTGTATCGCCTTGTTGTAAAAATAAACTTCTGTTATTATCAAAACCTTTTCCTAAACCTTCTACTTTTTTTCCGGAAGTGTTTTTGGAAATGGTTTGTTTTTTGGAAATCGAAACTAAAGCGCCAATAAGTACTAAGGCGAAACCTATGTGTGCGATGGATGCTCCTGATTTACTGATTTTGCCTTTTAAAACACGCAACCAGTATTCGCTATTGGAGAGAACCGCAAATACTCCAACAATAAATAACAGGCTGTAAGAAATTAAATTCCATTTGTCGATTCCTTCAGCTGCTGAAAAATCTTTAACTAAGTAAAGTGGAATGCTACAAGCTAATCCAAATATAAGAGAGGCGATAAAAGAGAAACGTAGTTTTTTGTAAAATTCTTTTGAGTCTGTTTTTTTATATTTCAAAAATTGTGCCGCTGCAATTAAAATCAAAAGTAGGATGGCGAATGGCGTCATCCATAAATTATAATCGGCCACTTTAACAGGAGCTTTATTTAATCCGAATAATTTATTTAATACCGGAATAGACGTAAAGTAGGTGATGATTAACGATGAAAGTAAAAATACTAAGGAGCCAAGGAAAATCCAAAATTCACGGGAGTACAATTCTTCTTCGTCCTTTTCTTTTGGAAAGTATTTGTTATAGCTGAATACGGTTAAGAATGCACTGCTTCCTAACCAAACATATAAAGCCAATTTTTTATGACCGTATATTCCCGAGAAGAAAGCGATTAATAAAGAACCGAGAATATAGGATACTCTTAATAAATCATTTTCAATAAGCAGAGCAACGCATAATAACATAAATGTTAAAACGTAAAGGACTAATTGTCCCTGCATGCCTAAATCCGTAAACGCGTGTACCGATGAATCTCCAAGTATACCACTTCGCGTCAAGAACGTAGAGTAGAGTACCAATAAGAAAGAACCAATGGAGAGTAAATGCGTGGTGAATAATGAACCGCCTTTGTTTTTATTAACTATCATCACGTGACCTGCACCAACTAAAATTAACCATGGTACCAAGGATGAATTTTCTACCGGATCCCATGCCCAAAAGCCACCAAAGTTTAATGCTTCATAAGCCCAGGCACCACCCATCAAGATACCTACACCCAAAATTAAAATCCCGAAGAAGGTCCATGGTAAAGCAATACTTTGCCAGTCGTGATACTTTTTATTCCATAATGCGGCAATGGCAAATGCAAACGGAGGTAGTGTAGCAGAAAAACCTAAGAATAAAGTTGGAGGATGTATAGTCATCCAATAATTCATAAGTAGTGGATTTAATCCTCGGCCGTCAATTTTTTCAAGGTAATTCGGAATCTGTAGAAAAGGTAGATTAATGAAATCAGGATGCTCTCTCAATAATAAAAACGGATTACTTCCCACTTTATAATCGCCGATGTAAATACCCATAATCATACTGGCTAAGAAAACCTGCGCCAAAGAAAATACTGCCATCACTGGTGCTTCCCATTCGTTTTTAAGGGAGCGTTGTAAAATAAGTCCTAATACAACATTCCAAAATGTCCATAATAAAAAGCTGCCTTCTTGTCCTTCCCAAAAGCACGACATAATAAAACGCATTGGCATTTCATTATTACTGTGTTGGTATACGTATTGGTATTCATAATAGTGACTAAACAACATAATGAAGAGTGTAGATGCAATTCCAACTACGCTAATTCCATGCAAGTAAAATGCATTTCGTGCAAATCTTAAATAGTCCTTGTTTTTGGTAGATAAGTAAAAGCCGATGAGTGCTAAAAGAGAGGCAACAAAAGATAAGACAACAAATCCGTTTCCGATTTTCCCTATCCAGATATGTTCGCCTATGTTATTTAATTCGTTCATGTGAGTGTGGTTTCGTAGTTTGCAGTTCGTCGTGTTTCTCCGAACCCCGAACTACCAACTCAGCTTTACATCTGTGGTTTACCGTCGTTATATTTAGAAGGACATTTCATTAAAATATCATTGGCGTGAAATTCTTCACCTTGCATCTTACCAATGATTACAATTTGTTCACTGCGTTCAAAATCCTGCGGTTTGCTTTTATGAAGCACCACTTTTTTTTCCATGCCTTTATTGTCAATTAAGGTGAAAATAAATTCATCAGGATTGATTTTTGGGTCATAAATCAAAGGCTCTTCTTTATCTAATTTACCTACAACATGAAATTCCTTATCAGGATTAGCCATGGCTTCATTAAAATCGGCATAGGTAGTCGTATTTTTCAAAGAGGTAATAATAACCCCAATGGCTACGGCAATTACGATTATTCCAACAATGTGAATCTTTTTCATTAGTTCTTGTTCTTTAATTCTTCTTCCAGTTTCTTTAGTTTTCGTTCAATGACTGCTAAATAAATAATCACGCAAGCAAAGATAATTGACAACACGGCAATCACCACATATATTTTACCGTCTTCACGCCAGCTGTCTGCCATTTGCGGACCGTTAGATTCCTGAGCATTGGTTACAACAGAAATGAGCGTAAAAAGTATGAAAAGGATTTTTTTAATCATTTTGTTTCGATTTTAATTTTGAAAAGCGATTGTTAATCTCCAATATCCACCAGCTTAGCATAATCCATCCAATTACTGCAGGATAAAACACAAGTCGCATGTTGCTGTCTAAATCATATTTTGCAAAAGCCGGATTACCTCCGTTACCGGGATGTAACGAATCAGTTAATCGGGGGAGTATCATGATAAAAACAATCAGCATCACATAAGCAAATACGTTATATACCGATGATATTCTTGCTTTTTTTAATTCGTCAATAATAGAATTACGTAAAATGAAATAAGCGAGATAAATTAAAATGCCAATCGCAACACCGTTTAATTTAGGATCCTGGAAAGTCCAGTAAGTACCCCAGGTGTATTTAGCCCATAAACATCCTGTTAATATTCCGGGAACGCTGAAGAAAAATCCAACTTTTGCGGCGTTGAAACTCTTCATGTCGTCATCAGGATTATTACTCAGTAAATATTTAATCGCAAACCAAATGGAAACACTCATTTGGAATAACATCGCAAACCAAATTGGAACGTGATAATATACATTACGAATAGTTTCATTTAGAATATCCAAACGAGGTACAGGTCCGAGCAATCCCCAAAAAATGGTGTAGAGGATAAGAAGAACAGAGAGTATTTTGTACCAGTTTTTCATGTTAGCTGATAGTTGATAGTTCGTAGTTCAGAGAGGTGAAATTCAACGAACTCTTAACTACGAACTACGAACTGTTTTAATCGTTCCAAAGATAAGGAAATAATAGATTGGCGAGCATTATTACCAATACGTTTAAGGCGGCTAATATTAACAAAAAATCATAACTCACCGCCCAGTTTAAACCGTCGATGGCCTGCTTACTTAAGCGTATAGAAACCATTATCATAGGCATTAATACAGGAAAACTCAAGATACTCATGAGTGCGAAATTATTACTGGCTTTAGACGCAATGGCACTCATCAAACTCAATACACCCGCAAAACCGGTCGAAGATAATACCAGCGTGACAAAAAATAATGGGAAGTTTTGTATCGCTCCACCCACGAACCAAATGTAAAAAAACAGGGTAAACAAGCTGACAACAAGCATTAAAGCCATGTTAAAAATGATTTTAGCAAGTATAAAATGTCTTGGTGAATAATAAGCATAGTTAAATAATCCCATGCCTTTGCTTTCTTTCAAGAAACTTTTAGAACTAATCGTCACAGAGGCAAATAACAAAATGATCCAGAATAAAGCATTCCATTCGTGTGTATGAATCTTACCTGTAAAGCATAATGCACTTACAAACACAGTGCCTGCAACATACACCAGCATCCCTCCCAAACTCGCTTTTTGCCTGAATTCAAGAAGAAATTCCTTTTTGATTAAGTTATTAATAGGTGCCAGATTCATTGTTAAACAAAAGTACTATTTAAATGGCATTTGCCATTAAAAAACCATTAAATTTGGCTATCAAAACCATATAAAATGTGTGATTGGCCAACAGGCGACGACCAAATGCAAAAATACCACGATACAGAGTGGGGCGTGCCGGTTTTAAACGATAAAATACATTTCGAATATCTTATTTTGGATAGCTTTCAGGCGGGATTAAGCTGGAAAACTATTTTACACCGCCGTAAAGGATTTAAAAAGGCATTTGCCAACTTCAATTACAAAAAAGTAGCAGCTTTTACTAAAAAGGACGTGGCTCGCTTGATGAAGGATGACGGTATTATTAAAAATAAATTAAAAGTAGAAGCGGCTATTTCCAACGCTAAATTGTTTATGGAAGTGCAAAAGGAATTCGGCTCCTTTAACCGTTACATCTGGCAATTTGTAAACTATAAACCAATTATTAATAAACATAAATTCAGCTATGAAATTCCGGCCTCTACACCGGAGTCGGATAAAATGGCTGCTGATATGAAAAAACGCGGATTTAAATTTTGTGGCACTACCATTTGTTACGCTTATATGCAGGCAGCAGGAATGGTAAACGATCACTTAATTTCTTGTCCACGTTATAACGAACTTATTAAACCAACCAAACGATGAAAAAATTAATTGAATGCGTTCCTAATTTTTCAGAAGGACGCGACTTGAATATCATTAAGCAAATTACCAACGAAATTGAAAGTGTTGAGGGCGTGAAATTATTGAACGTCGATCCGGGTAAAGCTACCAATCGTACGGTGGTAACTTTTGTTGGAGAGCCGGAGGCCGTTATAAACGCGGCGTTTTTGGCAATTAAAAAAGCCGGTGAGTTAATTGATATGAGTAAACACAAAGGCGAACATCCGCGAATGGGCGCCACTGATGTTTGTCCGCTTATTCCTATTAGTAACATCTCCATGGAAGAAACCGCCGAATACGCGAAGAAATTAGGTAAGCGTGTTGGTGAAGAATTGAAAATCCCGGTTTACTTATACGAAGCCGCCCAATCCGATAAAAGCCGCAATAATCTCTCCGTTATACGCGCAGGTGAGTACGAAGGATTTTTCAAGAAAATAAAATTACCGGAGTGGAAACCTGATTTTGGTCCTGCTGAGTTTGATGCCAAGCGCGGTGCTACGGTTATTGGTGCCCGCGATTTTTTAGTGGCGTATAATGTAAATTTAAATACGACTTCTACACGTCGCGCCAATTCAATAGCTTTTGATGTGCGTGAAGCGGGTCGTGTTTTGCGTGAAGGAAATCCGGTTACAGGAAAAATTGTCACAAATCCGGACGGTACGCCTAAATCAATTCCGGGTTCATTGAAAAGTGTGAAGGCCATCGGTTGGTTTATCGAGGAATACGGTGTGGCTCAAATCTCCATGAATCTTACAAACATAAATATTACGCCGGTTCATGTGGCTTTTGACGAAGTGTGTAAAAAAGCGAATGAAAGAGGTATTCGTGTAACAGGTTCTGAGTTGGTGGGATTAATTCCTTTGAAGGCTATGTTAGATGCCGGAAAGTATTTTCTGCGCAAACAAAAGCGTTCTATTGGTGTGAGTGAAAAGGAACTCATTAAAATTGCCATCAAATCAATGGGCTTGGATGAATTAGCGCCTTTTAAACCGGAAGAGCGTATTATTGAATATTTATTAAAGGAGAAGGCCGATAGTAAATTGGTAAGCATGACACTCGTTGATTTTGCCAATGAAACAGCGAGTGAAAGTCCGGCGCCGGGCGGAGGTTCTATTTCTGCTTATGTTGGAAGTTTAGGTGCTTCCTTAGCAACTATGGTAGCTAATTTGAGTTCTCATAAAAAAGGATGGGATGATCGTTGGGAAGAATTCAGTAATTGGGCTGAAAAGGGAAATTACTACAAAGACGAATTAATTCGATTGGTGGATCAGGATACTGCAGCTTTCAATATGATTATGACGGCTTTTGGTTTGCCGAAGGGAACCGATGAAGAAAAGAAGATACGTACTCAGGCAATTCAGGATGCAACAAAATTTGCGATTGAAATTCCGTTTAAAGTCATGCAAACCACATACGAAAGTATGGAGGTTATAAAAGCAATGGTTGAGATGGGGAATCCAAATTCAGTGACGGATGCAGGTGTTGGCGCCTTGTGTGCCCGTAGTGCTGTCATAGGCGCTTACATGAATGTGCGTATTAATGGTACCGGTTATGATGATAAAAATTTCGTAAATGATATCATTGCTAAGGGTAAAAAAATTGAGGAACAAACCATTGCTCTGGAGGCAGAGATTTTAAAAATTGTGAATTCGAAAATTGGCATTTAGTTAATAAACCGCTAAAATAAGGGCTACTGGGTATTTCCAAACAACAATCAAAGCCATACTTTTATTCTATGAATAAGGTATGGCTTTTTTCTTTATTGTTTTTCTCATTGATGTTTTCAGTTTACTCTCAGGCTGACCAGCATCAAATTGATTCTTTAAACAAGATTGCCGAAAGCACTTCTCATGATACCATAAAGTTCCAGGCACTCTCCGATCTTAATTGGTTATACAGTAGAATCGATCCGAATAAGGCAAAGAATGTCGGTTATCGTGAACTGCAATTAGCTTCCCAATTAAAACCTGTTTACAAAGCACAAGCTTGTAACGATATTGCCATCGCTTTTTTTAAGTTGAGTATGTTCGATTCCTCTCTCGTGTATAATAAAAAAGCTTTACAAATACGAAAGACATTAAATCGAATTGATTTGGTGGGTTCTTCCTTGGCAAAAATGGGTGCCGTATATACCGAATCGGGTGATTTGAAGAATGCTTTAAGTGCAACGCTGGAAGCGCTCAGTATTTTTGAAAAGCTGAATGATAAACCAAAAATGGCTTTGTTATATAATAACATTAGTCAGCTCTATGAAAAGTTTAATCAACTCGACATGGTAAAAGTGTATGCGGAAAAATCTTTAAAATTGTGCAACGAGGTAGGTGATGATTATGGTGCAGCAAATGCTAAAACCGCGTTAGCCTCTTATTACATTAAGCACAATCAATCCAAATTAGCCTTTCAATTACTTGATGAAGTAATTAAAACCTATTATCAATACGGTGATACATTAACGGTTGCTGCGGTATATAACAACATGGGGTATATGCATCGTCTCTTAGGTCATACGAAAGAGGGTAGAGTGTATTATCTAAAAGCGATTGAATTGTCGCAACGAGCAGGAGATACACAAGGAGCTTTAATGTATAAGCATAATTTAAGCAATGTGTTAATGCAGGACGGAGATTATGGCGGGGCGGAAAAACTATCAGAAGAGATTCTAAAGTTAACCACACCCGATAACTTTCAGCAATTACTCTTAACATATCGTCTCATGGCAAACATAAAAGCCTATTTGGGAAAGGGAAGAGAATCGGAGGAATACCAGGATAGATTTGTAACACTGAAAGATTCTTTGTTCACAGGAGAAAATGCTTCAGCAATGGCTCATTTGCAAACAGTTTATGAAACCGAAAAGCAAAGTTTACAAATACAGAATTTGGAGAAAGATAAAGAATTGCAGGATGCTGAAATTAAAAAGCGCAATCAGGCCATTATCGCCATCGCTGTTGGATTAGCTTTATTAATTGTATTAATGATTGTGGTACTGAAAAGTTATCGTCAGAATCAGCGCGCGAAGGATTTAATAACCCAGCAAAAGCAACATGTCGAATTGCAACGTGATAAACTGCATGTACAAAATGTAATTATTGAAGAGAAAAAGAAAGAAATTCTCGATTCCATTAATTACGCTCGCCGCATTCAAGAGGCTATCCTTCCGCCTCAAGAGGATATCCATAAAAGCTTCCCTCAAAGTTTCGTTTATTATCAGCCAAAGGATATTGTTGCCGGCGATTTTTATTGGTTGTATGAAGAAGAGAATCTGGAAGAGGAAAACATCGCCGCTTCATTTAATCCTGCTCTTTTAGCCGCCGCCGATTGTACCGGTCATGGGGTTCCGGGTGCGTTTATGAGTTTGCTTGGGAAGGAAAATCTGGATAAGTCGCTGAACGTGTCGGCTTCGCCTGCAGGCATACTCGGCGAATTGAACCGAAACATTAAACGAGCCTTAAAACAAAACACAAAGGAGGATGCCACACGCGACGGAATGGATATTGCGCTTATCAAAAAGCAAGGAAATAGAATTTGGTACAGCGGTGCTAATCGTCCGCTTTGGATTAAAAGAAAAAGCAGCAACGAGATTGAAGAAATCCGCGCGACAAAAACCGCTATTGGAGGATTTACACCCGATAATCAGATTTTTGAGGAACATGAGTTTGAATTTGAAAGTGGAGATATGTTGTATCTGTTTACCGATGGTTATGCCGATCAATTTGGAGGCGAGAAACAAAAGAAACTAACTACCAAGCGACTCAAAGAAATATTCATACAAATAAGCGCACTTCCGCTTAACGAACAACACGACTATCTTAAAAACTTCATGAGCCAATGGAAGAGTAACACTGAGCAGGTGGATGATATTCTGGTGATTGGCGTAAGAGTGTAATGGGTGAGCCTTAATTTCAGTAAAAAGCCGTAAATTCAAACGGTGATTTATACTATTAAATAATTTAATACGTTATAAATTACCTGAAACTTTATATGTGCGGAATTGCCGGAATAGCTTTAAAACGTAGTGTCACTTTTAATTTAAAAGAGACCATTCATGCTATGTCGCAAAGCATTAAACACCGCGGACCGGATGGGGAAGGTTTTTTATTGGCGAACGACTTCGTTACAATTCCGGTTTCATCAAAGGATACGCCTTCGTTTAAGGCTTCCGAACTTAATTATATTCCTCAAAAAAATATTTCTGAAGTAAATGGAGAGTTCAACTTAGCCTTCGCGCATCGCCGTTTATCCATTATCGATTTAAGTGAAACTGGTCATCAGCCCATGGCTTTGAATGAGGGTAAATATTGGATAACCTATAACGGAGAGATTTACAATTACCTCGAATTAAAAAAGGAATTGGAACTTGAAGGTGTAAAATTTATTTCGTCGAGCGATACGGAAGTGGTATTGCAAGCCTATAAAAACTGGGGTGTTGATTGTCTTGAAAAGTTCAACGGCATGTGGTCGTTTTGCATCTATGATGTGGAAAAGCATGAGCTGTTTTGCGCCCGTGATCGCTTTGGGGTAAAGCCTTTTTACTACGTGGATAATCAAAATGTATTCGCCTTTGCGAGCGAGCAAAAAGCTTTTGTAAAAAGCGGATTGATTAAAGCGGAGATGAATGAAAAGGCATTGCACAATTATTTAATCAATAACCGTATGGAGCCCGAAGAAAATAATTTCTTCGAAGGCGTAAAGGAATTGTGGCCCGGACATTATTTGATGTACAATCTTAAATCAAATCAAACCCATACGTATCGTTATTTTAAATTGGAGCCGGATTACGATTACGAAACAGATTTACTCAGTAACGATGAACTTATCGCGCAGGTAAGGGAAAAGTTGGTCAACGCGGTGAATTTACGTTTACGGAGTGATGTACCGGTGGGTTCTTGTTTGAGTGGCGGAGTGGATAGCTCGGCCTTGGCAGCTTTGATGAGCAAGAATCAGTCAAATCCGGTTTACTTTTTTACTTCTGTTTTTAAAAACAAAGAAGGCGATGAAAGTTACTTCGCCGACTTAATGGCAAAACACGTTAAAGGAATTCATAAAACGATTGAGCCAAACGAAGAGGGTTTAATGAAAGAACTCGAAACCCTGGTGTATTCACAGGATGTTCCGATTTGGGATACGAGTACTTACGCACAGTATAAAGTGATGGAACTCGCCAAACAAAATAACATTAAGGTGGTGTTAGACGGACAAGGCGCGGATGAATTGTTTGCAGGCTATCATCATCACTTTGTGGCCAAATGGAATTATATGCTGAGTTATGGGAATGTTTTTGGAATGCTTAGTGATATGAGTCAAAGTAAAAAGACCATAACTTCTCCCTTTTCTTTATTCATCAAAGAAAAAATCAAAGCGAATTACAATACCTATTTAAAAAATAATGCGCCTTATTTTGCAAGTGACTTCATTCATAAATATGAGACGGTAAATCCGGTTAAATATTTAGACAAGGTGAATCATCAGCTGGCTTATGATATTACCGACGCGCGCTTAAAGGCTTTTTTAAAATGTGAAGACCGTTGTGGCATGTGGCACAGTGTGGAGAGTCGTACACCGTTTAGTGATGATATTGAATTAATCAATTTACTGTTCTCTATAAATGGAAATCGTAAAATGCAGAAAGGCATTTCCAAATATTTATTACGCGAAGCGGTAAAGGATCAATTGCCAAATGAAATTTATGCCCGCTATGATAAAATGGGTTTCGAAACACCTATGAATAAATGGATAGGTGGCAATTACAAAACTATTTTTGAAGAAGTGGAAGCAGCGAATTTTACTTTCGCGAAAACTTCTGTGCTCAAACAAAAATTCGAATCCGGCACTGCTGGTGCCAATGAAATTAAATTACTTTACAAATGGTGGGTGTTGGTGAAGTGGAGGAAGGTGTTTAATTAATCACCCTGTCTTCCGGCCAGTAAAAACATCACAGCCATTCTTACTGCCACTCCGTTTTCAACTTGTTCTAAGATGATGGATTGGTCGCTGTCGGCCACATCGCTGGTAATTTCCACACCGCGGTTAATTGGACCCGGGTGCATGATGATGATTTTCTTTTTCAGGCTATCTAACATTTCTTTGTTTAAGCCGTAAAGCATCGAGTACTCGCGCAGAGTTGGGAAGTACTTTATATCCTGGCGCTCTAATTGTATGCGTAACATGTTCGCCACATCGCACCATTCCAACGCTTTTCTTAAATCTGTTTCAACTTCTACGCCTAAGCTGGTAATGTAGCGCGGTATTAAGGTAAGTGGACCGCATACTTTTACTTTTGCACCTAGTTTTTGTAAGCAGAAGATATTGGAGAGTGCTACACGTGAGTGAAGGATATCACCAACAATCACTACTTTTTTTCCTTTCAGGTCACCCAATTTTTCCTGCATCGAAAAAGCATCCAATAAAGCTTGCGTAGGATGTTCATGTGCTCCATCACCGGCATTTACAATTTTCGCTTTAATTTTTTTGCTTAAAAAAACCGCTGCACCCGGATTAGCGTGTCGCATCACCACCATATCCACTTTCATGGCTAAGATGTTATTGACGGTATCCGTTAAGGTTTCTCCTTTTTTTACAGAGGAGTTAGAAGCGGAGAAGTTAACGATATCGGCGCTTAAACGCTTTTGCGCAAGTTCAAAAGATAAGCGGGTGCGTGTTGAGTTTTCGAAAAATAAGTTGGCTACTGTAATGTCGCGTAATGAGGGAACTTTTTTGATGGGACGGTTAATGACTTCCTTGAAATTTTTAGCAGTACTGAGGATTAATTCAATGTCGTTTTTGTTGATTTGCTTAATTCCGAGGAGGTGGTTAACGCTAAGATGGCTCATTACTTTTTTGAAACTGTGATTTCAAAAGTCAAATATAGTAAAAATATGCCCAACCCCGAAATTTTAATTAACAGGTTATTAAGTGTTGTAACAAGCCACAAGGCTTTTAAGTAAATTTACCTCTGTAAAACAGAAATTATGAGTCAGAATAAACATGTATGGAGCTTCTCAACTGTTGGGGGCGTTAAGCGAGTAAATATTGAGACAGGTGCAGATTTAATTAACCTTGAGTACCTCGATCCAAAGCTTTGGACCGCCTTAAGCTGTCCGGTGAAGGGATTGGAAATTGATCACAAAACTTTAGAATTAATAGATAAAGATAAAGACGGACAAATCCGCGTTCCTGAAATTATTGCGGCAGTTAAGTGGATTACTTCCATTTTGAAAAATCCGGGTGATTTAATTAAGCAAGAAAAGGTGTTTCAGTTAGCATCGATTAACGAGCAAACAGAGCTGGGTAAAACATTATTGGCTTCCGCAAAAGTGATTTTAAAAAATTTGGGTAAAGGCCATGCGAATGCTTTAACAGTTGAAGAGACATCTGATACTAAGAAAATCTTCGCTGCTACGCGTTTCAATGGCGATGGGGTAATTACGCCTGATACTGCAGAGGATGATACTTTAAAAGCCTTAGTGAAAGAGATGATAGCATGTGTGGGCGAAATTCACGATAGAGGAGGAGAAGCCGGAATTAATGAAGCTTTATTGAGCGAGTTTTTTACAGAGTGCGAAAAATTCTCGGCATGGTATGCAAAAAAGCAAGCGAATGTTTCTGCGATTTTCCCTTATGGAGAGGATACTGAAAAAGCACATCAGTTGTTTTTGTCGGTTAAATCAAAAATTGATGATTATTTTTTACGTTGTCGTTTGGCTGCTTTCGATACACAAACGACTACTGTTTTAAACTTGCAAATTGCTCGTGTTGAAAGCATCACCGCTAAAGATTTATCTACGTGTTTAGACGAAATTGCTGCTTATCCATTGGCAAAAATTGAGGCTGGATTATCTCTGCCACTTGCTACAGGAATAAATCCGGCATGGGAATCAAAAATAAATGAGTTAAAAAGTCTTGTTGTTTCTAAATTATTACAAGGCAAATCTAATTTAAGTGAAGAGGATTGGAATATTATCGTGAATTCGTTTACAGCTTATGCGGGATGGAAATCTGAAAAGGAAGGCGCTAAAGTAGAAAAATTGGGATTGGAAAGAGTACGCGCTATTCTCGGCAGTGATGCGAAAACTAAATTAACTGATTTGATTGCGCAAGATAAAGCGGTAGAAGCGGAAGCGAATAATATTTTTTTAGTGGATCAAATGGTGCGCTATCATCGCGATATTTTTACGCTGCTTAAAAACTTTGTGACTTTCTATGATTTTTACATGCCGGGACAAAAAGCCATTTTCCAGGCTGGAACTTTATACATTGATCAACGTAGTTGCGATTTGTGTATTAAGGTAAGCGATATGCCAAAGCACGGTACGATGGTTTCCTTTAGTGGTATGTTTTTAATTTATTGTGATTGTACCAGCCGTTCTACCAATGAAAAGATGACGATTGTTGCTGCTCTAACAAATGGCGATATTGATAATTTAGTGGTAGGAAGAAATGCGTTGTTTTATGATAGAAATAGCATGGATTGGGACGCAACTGTGATTAAAATTGTAGACAATCCCATTAGTATTCGCCAGGCTTTCTTTTCCCCTTACAGAAAGGTTTCAAGATTCATTGAAACGCAAGTAAATAAATTTGCCGCAAGTCAGGATGAAAAGGTAACAGGAGACATGATGAAGAGTGTGGAAGGTGTGCCTGCAAAAGTTGAGGAAGCAAAAAAAGCGGAGAAGCCCGCGCCACAACCATTCGATATCGGAAAGTTTGTTGGGATTTTCGCCGCTATTGGCTTAGCGGTTGGTGCGATTGGTTCTGCAATTGGTTCTGCCATTGCCGGATTTATCGGATTAAAATGGTGGCAAATGCCAATTGCGGTTCTTGGAATAATTTTATTGATATCAGGTCCAAGTATGATCATTGCTTTTTTGAAATTACGCAAACGCAATTTAGCACCAATCTTAGATGCAAACGGATGGGCTATTAATGCACAGGCAAACGTAAATATTCAATTTGGAAATGTATTAACGCATTTAGCAACTTTACCTGCAGGTGCAAAAATTAATTTAAACGATCCGTTCACGAAAAAGAAACGTCCAATCCTTCCGGCTATTTTAATTATTTCAGCCTTAGTGGGTGGTGTATTGTACTTGCTTTGGAAATACGGTTATATGCACTTACCGTTTTAATTAATCGTCATTGCGAGCGCAGTGAAGCAATCTGAATTATGTTTGTGTTTTAACTGTGACGCATTTGAAGGTCTCACAAACCTACAAGGCTTATACTAAAAATCAAAGGTATCTTTCTCTTAACACAGAGATGTGGTGATTGCAATGTCCGCAAATAGAGAATCCTACTGCGTTCACGGTTGTTTTTCCTGCCGCTGTGTTTCCTTCTTTATTAAAGTCTTCAGGTTGTAAGCTTTCAATTAATGAAGCTGTCGCATTTCTAACGGCAATTAATTCTTCAATGACAGAACTTAAACTTCTTTTATCAGCATTACAGGTTTTTGCATAATCATCTTCTTCGAAGGGAAGAGGTTGTTGCTGATCGTTCCGCGCGAATCGTAATAATCTGTAAGCAAAAATTCTCTCGGCATCCGAAATATGAATCAATAATTGTTTAATGGTCCATTTACCTTCTGCATAAGCATAATCGCCCTTATCATCAGGAATCATAGTTAATGTTTCCATTAACTCCTCTGTGCTGTGAATGAGAGCTTCGTGCAAATTTTTACCCTTTGCTTTTGCAATATAAGATTCAAGAAAAGAAGGATAGGTACCTTTAGCCGGTCGCATTTTTTATTTGCTTAAAAGAGTGATTCTGTCTTTGCCATCTGTTTCTTTCCATTCTACTTTTACATTCTGAGTTTCGATGGAGTCGATGGTTAAACCTACATATTTTGCCTGTATTGGAACGTGACGCGCAAATCGGCGGTCTACCAATACTAATAGTTCTACATCATTTGGTCTGCCAAATGCTAACATAGCATCTAATCCGGCACGAATTGTACGGCCGGTAAATAAAACATCATCCACTAAAATCACATTTTTATCTTCGATGATAAAATCGATGTTGGTGCGATTAGGAATTAATTCCTTTTTACGGAAATCGTCGCGGTAAAAAGTAATATCTAAATCACCGCAATTAATTTTTTTAGTTTTTAAAATTTTCTTGAGCTCTTCGGTGATGCGATGTGCTAAATAAGTTCCGCGAGGTTGCAATCCAATTATCACAGAGTCTTTAAAATCGCTATGCACTTCAATTAATTGATGGCATAAACGTTGAAGTGTTATTTCAAACTGATTTTTTTCTAATATAACTTTTGGTTGCACGGTACTTTTTATTTTAAAATTACAAATTCTTTACGAGGTGAAAAAGCTTATTGCGCGTTCCAACCTCCGTCAACAGGAATGGCTGTACCGGTAATGGTAGATGCGTGATCGGCTGCTAACAACAATGCTGTTTGACCTAATGTTTCTAGGGAAACGAAATCTTTAACGGCTTGTTTGTACAGCATTACTTTACTTACCACTTCAGCTTCCGATAAATTATGGGCTTTAGCTTGGTCGGCAATTTGTTTTTCTACAAGCGGAGTTTTTACATAACCCGGACAAATTGCATTGGCTGTAATATTAAAAGGAGCACCCTCTAAGGCAATAGTTTTTGTGAAACCTACAATACCGTGTTTGCTGGCAATGTAAGCACTTTTAAATTCAGAGGCTACAAGTCCGTGTGCTGATGCGATATTAATGATACGGCCGAATTTTCGTTCTTTCATTCCTTTCCAAACCGCTTTTGTGAGGTGGAAAGCAGAAGTTAAGTTAATACCTATAATGGCGTTCCATTTTTCTTCCGGGAAATCTTCAATAGGCGATACAAACTGAATTCCTGCGTTATTAATTAAAACATCAATACGCCCGAATTTAGCAACGGCATCATCAACCATTTTTCGAAGTTCTTCCGGTTTAAGCATATTGGCGTTAGAGAACATAACGCCAATACCAAATTCTTTCCCGATACTATCGGCAATTTCTTGTCCGTTTGCTTCTAATCCGTTAAATACAATATTATACTGTTTGGTTTTTGCAAATTCACGGGCAATGCCTAAGCCAATGCCACTGGTACTTCCGGTAATTAAGGCTGTTTTCATTCTGTTAAATCTTTTATCAAATGTAAAAAATGAATCTAACTATTCACAGCTATTTATAAAAAAACCCGGAATAAACCGGGTTCGTTTTTTAGTGGCCTCCTGAAAGGCTGACTTCAGGAATGTTGATTGTTTCCACAGTAATGTTTTTAAGCTTAGAATTATAGAGTTTAAAATCCTGAATAATCTCTAAAACATCATAATCGATATTAGTAGACTTAGCACCATCAATAATAACCTTACAATTAGGAGGTAAGTGATTTAGTGTTTCCTGTATGCTTGCTTTATTGAGAAAGGTCATTTCTTCAGAGAGCGTAATAGTTACAGTTTCTTCTTCACCGGTATTTGTTTTTTTAATGTGATACGAGTTTTTGTAGTTTTTCCGTAGAATAAAGTAAATAGCAAATACCATGCCCACACCAATTCCTTTTAATAAATCGGAAGCCAGAATGGCAATAATCGTAATGATGAAAGGTAAAAACTGCTCATATCCCAATTTGAACATGGATTTATAAAGCGAAACTTTAGAGAGTTTATAACCTACCATTAATAAAATGGCGGCTAAACTCGCTAAGGGAATCAAATTTAAAAAGCGTGGAATAAGTAAGGCAGATAATAACAAAATAGCACCATGGGTAATTGTGGCTATTTTGGTTTTCCCGCCGGCACCTATATTAGCTGAGCTTCTTACAATTACTTGTGTAATTGGTAAACCACCTATTAATCCGGAAGCTATATTACCGAGGCCTTGCGCTTTTAATTCGGTATTAGTAGGAGTTGTTCGCTTATAAGGATCGAGTTTATCGGTGGCTTCAACACAAAGTAAAGTTTCTAAACTTGCCACAATGGCAATAGTTACAGCTACAACATATACTTGCGGATTCGATAAGGCGGAAAAATCAGGGAACTTAAAGAAACTAATGAATTCTTCGGCCGAATTTGCAACAGGTAATTGCACCACATGTTCTCCGCTTAAAACTAAATGTGGGGCAAATTGCATGAAAAGGTAATTGATTAAAATTCCACTGAGAACTACAAATAAAGCACCCGGCAAAAATTTAAACAGTTTTACTTTTTTCATAAAAGGCATATCAAAAAGTAAAAGTAAACCAATGGAAATGGCGCAAATAATGATGGCGCCAACGCTGTTATACTTTAACGCATAATAGATTTCAGTAAATGTATTATGGCCATCAGCTTGAATTAAACCTTCATCACCCATGAAATCTTTATCGTAACCTACAGCATGTGGAATTTCCTTTAGTATAAGCGTAATACCAATGGCTGCTAACATTCCTTTGATAACCGATGAAGGAAAGTAATACCCAATGACACCTGCTTTTAAAAATCCGGCAATGAGTTGTAATATTCCTGCCATAACAACGGCAAGAAGCAAAGCCTCGAAACTGCCAAGTGTTTTTAAAGCAGTAAGAACAATTACAACTAAACCGGCAGCAGGTCCTGATACACCTAAAGGTGAACCGCTAAATAACCCAACAACAATCCCTCCTATAAATCCTGCAATGATACCGGAGAATAATAAGTCAGGTCGTCCGGTGGAGGCTAATGCTACACCTAGGCAAAGAGGCAATGCTACCAAATAAACTACTAATCCGGCAGGACCATCATTTTTAAAATTTTCAAGAAAGGATGATTTGTTATTGGTCATATTGTATATTTTATTTAACTACGGCAACTTGATCGAGTAAGTAATAGCTTGGTAATTTATCAGGATCATCCATGGTTACATCTAAATCCTTCAAATAGCCATTCGCGATATCATACACTAATCCGTGTAAAAATAGTTTCTGTCCGCTTCTCCAGGCATTTTGTACAATGGAAGTTTTAGATAAATCTAATACTTGTTCGATTACGTTTAATTCAACAAAGCGGTCGGCTCTTGCTTTTGGGTCTTTAATTGCCTCAAGCTCGTTAAAATGTAAGCGGTAAACATCCTTGATGTGACGTAACCAGTTGTCAATAATTCCAACTTGTTTATTGCCCATGGCCGTTATCACACCGCCACAGCCGTAATGTCCGCACACAATAACGTGTGTTACATTTAAAACATTTACGGCGTAGTCTAAAACACTCAGCATATTCATATCTGAATGCACTACCATGTTAGCAATGTTACGGTGTACAAAAATCTCTCCGGGTTTGGTGCCGGTAATTTCATTGGCAGGAACACGACTATCCGAACAGCCAATCCATAAAATGGGAGGTTTTTGTCCGTTAGCTAGTTCGTCAAAAAATTTAGGATTGTTCTTTTTGGTTTCTTCAACCCACTTTTTATTGTTTTCAAATATTTGCTTATACAATTCAGGCATAATTGATTTTTTTGGAAGCACAATAATGCTTCGGTTCATAAAATTGATTTAATAGTTTAAAAAGAGATAAACTATTATGCCTGTGGAGGAGGGGTGGTGATTTCGGAGTAATAAGTACTGAGCTTGAGCTGCTCAGATTGTTGAATTTTTACAGAGAAAAGGTTGTTTAAATGGAAAAGTGGCTCTGAGACAATCAAAAAATCAGAGCAATCTTCGTCTGAATCTTTTTCCTCTCCTCCTTCATTACCGCTTTCCGACTCTTTACTTTCTTTGCCCTTTTTACAGAGTTCTGAATGTACAGAATTTTCTTCTTCAATCAATGGAATGTATTGGAAAACGGTAAATACCATTACCGAAATAAAAAGGAAACAAAATATGTGATTAAAGAGTTTCAACCGGACAAAAATACAGTAATATGCGAATTACCAAAATGATTTTAGTCTTATTTACAATTCTTAACTAAAAATTAAGTTATTTAAAGTTCTCTATGGTTTCGCGGATAATACGTGCGCAATCCAAAATTTGCTCTTTGGTAATAACAAGAGGCGGTGCAAAGCGAATAATGTCGCCATGAGTTGGCTTGGCTAATAGGCCATTTTCTGCCAGTTTCAAACAAACATCCCAAGCGGTTTTACCATTTTTTTCCTTAATAATAATAGCGTTAAAGAGTCCTTTACCACGAACTAAGGTAATTAAATCGGATTTAATGGCCCGTAGTTCTTTTCTTAAAATCTCTCCTAACTCTTGTGAGTTCTCAGCCAACTTTTCATCTTTTACTACTTGCATGGCAGCAATGGCCACTTTGCATCCCAGTGGGTTTCCGCCGTAGGTAGAACCGTGTTGTCCGGGTTTAATACACAACATTACGTCATTATCAGCCAATACTGCTGAAACAGGATAAACACCGCCGCTTAAAGCTTTTCCCAATATTAAAACGTCGGGCCTTACATTTTCATGATCGCAGGCTAACATTTTACCGGTACGGGCAATGCCGGTTTGTACTTCATCGGCTATGAATAAAACATTAGCGGCTTTACACATTTCATAGCTGGTTTTTAAATAACCTTCATCCGGAACATTAACACCGGCTTCACCTTGTATTGGTTCTACTAAAAAACCAACAACGTTATTGTCTTTTAGTGCTTCTGCTAGTGCGGATGTGTTGTTGTAAGGTATTTTTACTATCCCAGGTGTATACGGACCAAAATTTCCATAGGAATCCGGGTCGGTGCTGGCTGAAATGATACTAATGGTGCGTCCGTGAAAGTTACCTTCGCACACAATAATTTTTGCAGCATTCTCACTTACTTTTTTCTTTTCGTAACCCCACTTACGCGCGAGTTTAATCGCCGTTTCCACACCTTCAGCACCTGTATTCATTGGTAATACTTTGTCGTAACCAAAAAATTCGGTGATGAATTTTTCGTATTCTCCTAAAACATTATTGTAAAAAGCGCGAGAGGTTAAAGTTAATTTTTTAGCCTGCTCGGTTAACGTGTTAATTATTTTTGGGTGACAATGCCCCTGATTTACGGCACTGTATGCTGCCAGAAAATCGTAATATTTTTTCCCTTCTGTATCCCAAACAAAAACACCTTCGCCACGCTCCAAAACTACCGGTAAAGGATGGTAGTTGTGTGCTCCGTGTTTATCTTCTAAATCAATTAAATATTGGCCTTTTGTTGTGGTTTGCATCTCGGTAATCATTTGAAAAACTATTTATACAAAGATACAAAATTGAGGTCTGATAAAAAAACGCCTTAATTGGTGGTTTTTGTATTGGAAGAAGCGCTTTCTTTCGGACTTAAAAAGCGGAAAGCAACACCTAAGCCAAAGTTATAGCCTAATCCCGACCATTTAGCAAGTACTTCATTATTAAAATTAACGTAATTGGTTGTTAAATTGTTGTACTTCACAAATGGCATACCCAAGTCGAATTGAAATGCAAAACGTTTAATATAAATTTTTGGGGTTAGATGTAAATCGAAGTAAAGTCCGCTCCCGTATACCTCAGTTTCCGAAATATCATTGAATACAAGATTTAGTTTAGAACCGCCAATATTGAATCCAAGTGCTAAATCTAATACTTTATTTTTGACAGCATGAAAATTTACGGTTGCCATATAATCCAAAGAAGTATGATAAGGTTCTTTTCCTGTAGTTTTATCCGCTTCCGCAAAGTAACGATTGAACTTTGCGCGTACACCTACGCCTAATCGGTCTAAGATTCCATATTCAAGTCCAAATGAAAAATTACGATTTCCGGCTTTATCTTCTGTTGTTGTATCTTGTCCGGTACTTTTTAATTGATAATAATATTTTGTGTTATAAATGTCAATTCCCAATTTAGCATCAAATACCAAAGCGTTTTTGTGAAAGGATTGAGAAAAACTTAATAAATAAATTACTGATGCGATAAGGGTTAAAAAAATCTTTTTCATAGCTTAAAATGCGTCGTTAATGTCTTCAATGTCGTTACGTTTAATAATATCGCTGTTTCCTTCTTCAATATTATCCCAGTTTTTGGATTGAACGGTTTTGGTAGGACTATTACTTAAAAAATCATTGTTTTGTTCTAACGGTTTGTTACTTGCTCCCTGATAAAATGTGTCCTGACCTTCGTTATAATCCAAATCAGCAAACTTAGCGTATTGTCCGATGAAACGAAGTTTAACAGTTTCAAGCGCGCCGTGACGGTTTTTAGCAATGATAACTTCGGCACGGCCGCGGGTAGGTTCATTGTTTTCATCCACTTCTAGTCCGTAGTATTCCGGACGATAAATAAACATTACCATATCCGCATCTTGCTCAATAGCTCCGGATTCACGAAGGTCACTTAGTTGAGGACGTTTACTTCCGCCGGGACGATTTTCTACCTGACGACTCAACTGAGAAAGAGCGATGATTGGAATTTCTAACTCCTTAGCCAAACTTTTTAACCCGCGGGAGATCGTACTGATTTCTTGTTCGCGGTTTCCTTTTCCATCCGGACCGCCACTCATTAACTGAAGGTAGTCAATGATGATTAATTCAATTTTCTGATTTTCTTTTAAACGACGAGCCTTCGCGCGCAATTCAAAAATAGAAAGAGCAGGGGTGTCATCAATAAAAAGTGGAGCTGTCGCTAATTTTTTAATGCGTTCATTTAACTGAACAAACTCGTGATTCTCCAAATTCCCTTTCAGGATTTTATCCTGTGCTAATTCAGTTTCACTCGAAATTAAACGCTTTACTAACTGAATGGATGACATCTCGAGAGAGAATATGGCAACAGGTTTATTAAACTCTACAGCCGCATTTTTCGCCATGGTAACAACAAAGGCGGTTTTACCCATACCGGGACGAGCTGCGAGAATTAATAAGTCGGAACGTTGCCACCCGCCGGTAATACGATCGAGAGCGGTAAAGCCGGAAGGTACACCTAATAAACCATCGGTTTGGTTGGCGGCCGCTTCAATTTCATCAATAGCTTTTGCAATTAACGTACTCATTTTATCGTGCTGTTTACGCACGTTTGAGTCGAGAATTTCAAAAATATTTTTAGTTGTGTTATCTAATAATTCAAATACGTCGGTACTGTCTTCGTAAGCAGTTTTAATGGTTTCGGTACCAATGCGGATTAACTCGCGTTGTAAATATTTTTGTGCAACAATACGCGCGTGAAATTCGATGTTCGCCGAGGAAGCAATTCGATTGGTAAGTGAAGAAACATAATAAGAACCACCAACAAATTCCAGTTCGCCGGTGCGTTTTAATTCTTGTGTAACAGTTAAGATATCTACCGGTTCGGAGCGGTTAAATAAATTAACGATGGCAGCAAATACTTTTCCGTTTTGTTCTTTGTAAAAACTTTCGGGTGAAAGAATATCAATCACAGTACTCAATGCTTCTTTTTCCAATAGCATCGCACCTAATACAGCTTCTTCCAATTCAACAGCCTGTGGTTGCAGTTTTCCTATTTCAGATACGGGTACACCTGTGGTGGTAGTAACAATACGTTTGCGGGTTTTATTTTGATTATCTTGATTCATAATTAAGCAGGGAGGCAAATGTGCAATTATTCAATTAAGTTACGAAAAAATGGCGGCTAACACAATAGCTAACACTGTCTCAACAATACTTTTTAACTGCTTGAAGACTAGGCTTAGAATTGTTCATAACCATAATTAACAACAAAGTGAATTGTTAATTAGCCCGAATTTAGTTTTAAACATATGCTGTGATAATTTTTTAATAAAAATTTTTTTGCAAAAGGCTTTATGTAATTTTGGGCAATGATGAAGGTACTATTAATTGATTCTAACCATTCTGTATTACATGAAACTTTGCAAGCGGCAGGTTTTCATTGCGATTTATTTTGGGAAAAACCGATTGATGAATTGAAAAAAATTATTCCTGAGTACGATGCGTTGGTGATTCGAAGCAAGTTTAAAATCGATAAGGCGATTATTGATTCAGCCGCAAAATTAAAATGTATTGGTAGAGCAGGAGCCGGCATGGAAAATATCGATGTAGCTTATGCCGAGAGTAAAGGAATAAAATGTGTGCATGCTCCTGAAGGAAATGCTGATGCTGTGGCTGAACACGCTTTAGGTATGCTTTTAATGTTATTCAATAACTTAAAGAGAGCCGACGAAGAGGTGCGAAAGGGATTATGGTTGCGTCATGAGAACCGCGGCGTTGAGTTGTGCGGTAAAACAGTGGGCGTAATAGGATACGGAAACATGGGCTCCGCGTTTGTTAAGCGTTTACTCGGATTTGGTTGTAAGGTGTTGGTATATGATAAATTTAAAAAAGGTTTTGGGACTGATAACATCTCAGAGACCGATATGCAGCACTTGTATAATGAATGTGATATAGTGAGTTTACATATTCCATATAACAACGATAATCATTATGTGGTTGATGAAAATTTCATCAACGCTTTCAAGAAGGAAATTTATATTATCAATACAGCCAGAGGTAAATGTTTAAAAACTGAAGCGCTTACCAACGCTTTAAAATCAGGAAAAGTAAAGGGGGCTTGTTTGGATGTCTTGGAATACGAAGCTGTCTCCTTTGAGAATATCGATGTGTCTTCTTTACCGGAGCCAATGCAATATTTAATTAAGAGCGACAAAGTGGTATTGAGTCCGCACATTGCCGGTTGGACCCACGAATCAAATTATAAAATCAGTAAATTTTTAGCTGAGAAAATGATTAAAGTGCTTAAGGCACATTAATTTCAGGAGTAGTTAATACATTACTTTGATTTCCGGCATTATCCACTAAATACATCACATACTTGATACGTTTGTGACTGGTAGTAGGTCGGTATTCGTTCATGTCAATACTCAATTCACCTGAAATTGGTTTTCCCGAATAGTCATCGCTTGGTTTTCTTACTGTATACGGTGTTCTTAAAGTGTCTTTATTGAAAGCATCGTAAAATGCTCTGAATTTATTGGTAATAGTATCGAAGAAATAGTAGGTAGTAAATAAATTGTACGTCTTATCTTCTTTTTCTTTTCCAATATCACCGTCACCATCCGAAAAGCCAATGGTTAAAATAGCGGAATAATCACCGGTTGGAAAGAAAGATTTATACTCTATTTCAGGACTCAGAGAATACTTTTTCTTTTTAACACAAGCCATGTAGAGGCTTCCCATTGCCAAGAATAAAACAATATGTTTTAATTTAAAATTCATGTCTGATACTATAAAATTAAGCATAATTTTGTAAAAATGCCAGCACAGAAATTTAATAGAGTGTTTGATATTCAAACGGAAGAAGAATTTAACAATCTTTGTCTGGAGGTTTTTAAATTTCAATATCAGAATTGTGAGGTTTATCGTCGGTTTTCTGATAGTTTGGGAATTCAAATAGAAACGATTAAGCACTTTTCTCAAATCCCGTTTTTACCGGTTGAATTTTTCAAGACGCATGAGATTTTATCGGTGCCAAAATCAAATGAGACCATCGTTTTCACAAGTAGTACAACCACTTCCCAATCCCCATCAAAGCATTATGTGAATGATATCACCGTGTATGAGAAGAGCTTTTTAAAAGGTTTTGAATTGTTTTATGGTAAGCCAAAGGATTATTGTATTCTGGCTTTATTACCGGGTTATTTGGAGAGGAGCGGTTCGTCTTTGGTTTATATGTTTGATCGCTTAATTAAATTAAGTGCGGATATCAATAGCGGATTTTTTCTTCATAATTATGATGAATTGATTGAAGTAATTAAGTCGTTAAAGATTAACGGTAAAAAAACAATATTGATTGGTGTTACTTATGCATTGTTGGATTTGTCGGAGCGTGGCATTAAATTGAGTGATAACTTTATTGTGATGGAGACCGGTGGAATGAAAGGGAAGCGACAAGAAATGATAAAGGAGGAGTTGCATGCTTTCTTAAAACAAAAATTAGGAATAAACACCATTCACAGTGAATACGGTATGACTGAACTCTTATCACAGGCTTACTCAAAAGGAGACGGTATCTTTGAATGTCCGCCCTGGATGAGAATTTTAATTCGTGATGCAGAGGATCCGTTAAGTCTGGTTGGAGAAAATAAAACAGGAGGAATTAATGTCATAGATTTAGCTAACTGGCAATCCTGTTCGTTTATAGCCACGAAAGATTTAGGCCGCCTGTCAGGCAATAAATTTGAAGTAATGGGTCGGTTTGATAACAGTGATGTTCGTGGTTGTAATTTAATGATTGACTAATGGACAAAGATTTTTTTAATATGGTTTATCAGGTAGTGCGGTTAATTCCGAAAGGACGTGTTACCAGTTACGGTGCCATTGCCAAATATTTAGGTTCTGCCGGTTCTTCTCGGGTAGTGGGGTATGCGATGAATGCAGCGCACGGACAAAAACCTAAGGTTCCTGCGCATCGTGTTGTAAATCGTAATGGCGAATTAACAGGAAAGCATCATTTTGAAACACCATATCAAATGCAGGAACTATTGGAAAAAGAAGGAGTAGAGGTGAAAGATGATAAAATCATCAACTTCGATAAACATTTTTGGGATCCAATGAAACAACTCGAGATTTAGGATTATTCCTTTAAGAATAATTTATTGAAATTTTCACCTGATTCGTCAGATACATTCACGTAATAAACTCCTGATTTTAACGCACTCGTATTAATTTCATAATTAGGAGTCTCACTTAATAAGGACATTTCTGAACTCAAAATTTGAGTGCCCATATTATCAAATACAGTTACTTTTACTTTTTGCCCAATGAATTTATCCGGAAAAAGTAATTTCAAATTGGAGGCAACTGGGTTAGGGTAAATCTCGAAGCCTGTTTGATGATTTGTAGAATAAACAGAAATAGTTTTCGTGAATTCCGGTTCACTTTTTCCCTTATCAAATTGCTTTAAACGGTAATAAACAACAGTATTTGATTTTACGTCTGTATCCATAAAACTGTATTCATTGACTTCATAACTATTACCGGCGGCAGTTGTTTTATGTATTAAATCAAACTCTTGATTGTCATAACTTCGTTCCAATGTAAAATAATCACTGTTTACCTCAGAAGCAGTACTCCAGTTAATCTCTATATTATCATCTTTAATTATGGCATCATAAAATACCAGCTGAACTGGAAGAGGGCAAATAACCCCTGCACCAACTACTAAATTATAATCTTCCGTTTCGCCGTGACTATATACACAGTAAGGTAAAATTGAAGGGCCATTTGTTGCATAAGCACATCTAACTCTCATTCTGTAAGTACCTGCTGCTACCGCCGGAACAACGAAGTTAGCTGAAGCCCAAGTGGCAGCTATTGGTACACCGGCAGGTGCACAAACTTGCTCAGACCAAATATCAAACACATTGTTTTTATTCCAGTCTATCCAAACTGCAAATCCTTGATCAAATATGATACCTGATTGGAAATTACAGGTGATTACTTGTCCGGCATTTACGCGTAAATAGGTTGGGCAACCAACAAAATAGTAATTTCCGGAAGTAGTAGCAATCACTTGTGAATTACATCCTGTATTATTATTGGTAATGTTAACTACAGCACCGGTTGTATTGAAGCTATGAATAAAATCATTGATGGAATTGGCCGCATTATTGGAAGCATTCGGTTGATTGCACGGAACATTATTGTAGCCCACATTACCGTATGGAGCGGGGCCAACACCGGGTTGAGAATAAATGCTTAAGCCCAATCCAAATATGAAAAGGGAGCTTAAAAAAAACTTAATTATGTAAACAAAACTCTTCAATTAGGTTATGGTGTAACGTATATAAGTTTGTTTTTAGGAAGTAAAACCATCACATCTTTAAAACCTGGGAAAGGAACAATAACTTCCTCTTTTTCTTTTCTCAAATATTCAAAACGACACACATCAATCATGCCTTCATTCATTGTTAAACCGCTTTCTAAGTGATTACGTTTTATGTAAAACGATTCGCTTTGATACCACATTTCTTTTGAGTAAAGCTCGGGATTATTTGCTTTCCACTGAATAAAACCACCGGGCTCGAAACTATGTCGGAAGGAAAGGTACTTTTCGAAAATTTGAACTTTTGCAGGATCTAACTTTATAGAAGAATTGTTTTGAGCCCAGCTTAAATTTGAAATCAGGATACAAACGATAATTATGTGTTTGAGTAGGCTCATAAGAAACGACTAATCAAATATACAAAATTATACCACTTTTCAAAGGAAAAGAGTACAAAATCTAATAAAAATCACCTAAAAAGTGCTTAAAAGGGAATAAAGCTCAAGCCAATCATGAAGTTGAAGCGCTGTGTAGGATATTTTTCCCAACGCTCATAACGCATATTGGCGATATTGTTGAACTTTAAAAAGAAGCTCAACATTTTACTATAGCGATATTCAGCACCTAAATTAGCATCAACCAGGTTATTCAAAAGTTTCGATTCGGTAAACACAAATTCACTGTTTTCACCTACTTTGGTTAATGCCCATTGATTACCAATTACGAAAACATCACCTTTAATAATGATTTTGCTCTTTAAGTTATAGATGGCAGATAAAGTAATGTCGAAGTCGGGTTTATGATACGCACGCTCGAGATTTTTAGGTGAGTACAAATAATAATTTCCTTTAGCTATAAAATGAATTTTTTCTTTGTATTGATATTTCACTTGTCCGCTTACATTCAATAACGAAGTGTTGTCGTAAATAACTTTATACTTATTATCTAACTGCGTTAAATCGCTGTAATCAACCACAAAGAAATGCAAGCTGTCGTATTGCCCGTAACTCACTTTAGCATCATAACTGGTAGAAGAACTCAAATTACCTCTTAAACCGCCAAACACATTGTATTTATTATGTGTGTTCGCGTAATGCACATTCGGATTAATAAACGGATTTTCATTACTTAAACTTCTAAAACTATTTTTAATTAATCCACCCGAAGCACCAATGTAAGGCACAATGATATTCTCGTAAACATCGTAATGAGCATTCAATTGAGGATAGAAATAAAATTTGGTATTACCGTTAAATGCATCAACAGTGGCATTTAATCCTAAATCAGCATGCCATTTTTTGCCATTCGCTTCAAAATACGGATTCAAAGAGAAAATAAAATCATTAATGGTGTCTTTTTGCTGTTTGTGGTTGTAATAATCCGCTAAAACTTTTACGTGTAAATGTTCTTTGTTGATATAGGTACTTAGCTCTGTATTTAACTTAATGTTATTCTCAGAGGAGTTGTAGAAATCTCCCAGATTATAATAAGCTAAACGAATATCGTGATTGATTTTATTACTATCGGTATAATGACTTTGCAAACGAACAACAGGCTCAAATAACTGATAATACTGCTTGGTGTAATTTTTATCCGTAATATGATTTATGGTGGTGTCAAAACCATAATAATGCACGCGATTACGTTTGTAGTTAAATTCACCGCTTAGCGTATGTTTTTTGTAAAATTTCTTACCGAAAATTTCTGCTTCATTGTCTACAAAACCGCTGTAACCGGTATTTTTTAAATGCGACATAGAAGAGAAATGTTTGTAATGTGCGCCGTAAGCTTCTTCACGCGAACGCAAACTGTTTACCCAAAGCTCTCCGTAAGGCATGTTATAAATAGGACCGTAACCAACTTTAATTAACGAACGATATAATTTACTCAGCGGTTCGTTCTGCATTTTTGCCGGTTTAATAGGCGCTACTTCATATTTAGGAAACAATGGATTTGATGCAATGCCATACGTCGTATTGTTAATGCGTTTTACAGTATCTCTGATTTCCGGAACATCAGCAAATTTAATAGCATCTTTAATGGTAGGTTGAAACTCACTTTCCGCTTGAAAATTGATATCATTCATACCGGTTTGTGCCATTGTAGCAACGATATAACCAAATAGAAGTACAATCACAAATAACCATCTTAGCATACGCTTTCGTTTATCTAGCGCTGCGTTTTCGGTTACAGAGGAAGAAGTAATTGAAGAAGTATTACGCCAACCGCCTGTCTTTTTTTCTATTTTAACACTATTAAGCATTTTTCTTATTCAGGTTTTTGGTTAGGAATTTCAACAGGAGTATTTACTTTGATACTATCAGTAGTTGTAGGCTTAGGCTGCGTAAATAAATTTTTATCACCTTCCGTTGTATTAAACTCTACTTTCATTTCAGGCTGAACAATAGCTTGAGCGGCAGTTCTTGCTTTTTTCTTTTCTTCCAGTTCATCCTGGCGTTTTTTAATTTCCGGTAAGTATTCTTCTTTTGGTTTGCCTTCAATGATGGTTTGTAAAATAACTTCCGCATCATCTAATTCGCCTTTCGCTAAATAACAATCAACAATTAAAAGCATGCCTTTGGTATTCCAATCGTCGTTTGTATACGAGAAACTGATTAAGTTATTGATACTTTTTTCGGCTTCTTTATAGTCTTGTTTGTTAAAGTATATTTTAGCGATATGATACATAGCTTCTGCACCACTTACATTTTTGGAGTTTTTGGCAATCGACTTAAACTCGGTTAAAGCATCATCCAAGCGATTGGTTTCAAATAATGATTTTGCTTTTATGTATTTCGCTTCACTGGTTTGTTGAGGTGTTAGTTTTTCGCTGGCTAATACTTTGTTCGCTTCTTCTAAAGCAATTTCATATTGCAAAGTGTTAAAAGCACAACGCGTAGCGCCAATTTTAGCCGTTAATTTATTGGCAGGACTTTCTGCAAGCTCTTGCATTTGTTTATAGACAGGCAATGCTTCAGAATATCTTTTGTCCTTATACAATAAATAAGCCGATTTAGTTAAAGAAACCTCGCTGTAAATACTTCTTGGTTTATTTACGATGTATAAGTAAGACGGTAAAGCTTTCTCGAATTGATTTTTACTGTAAGAACACTCCGCGAAACAGAAATGCGCTTCTGAAATATATTTCCCGTCAGGAAACTTACTAATGTAACTTTCAAATTTAGGTAAGGCTACATCACAGTTTTCATCGTTATAATAAGCTTCACGTGCACTTTCAAACAAAGCCATCTCAATTTGATTAATCGCTAATGGATTTCCGTTAGAGGCAAAGTATTTTTCCATACCGTCGATATCACCCTTCACAATAAATATTTTCTTAATCATTGGTAATACTTCTCTGGCTTCAGCGCTCTTAGGATCTTTCTTTACAATGATGTCAAAATATTCAAAGGCCTTGTCATCCTGCTTACGGTTGTAATAAATCAATCCCATACCGGATAACGAAGGATCAACAAACGATGATTTCGGGAAGTTTTTAAGAATGTGATCATAATACACTAAAGCATTATCACCGTCATTTAAATCTTTACTGTAAGTTTCAGCGATTTCAAAAATAGCGGCGCCTAAGTAGTTTGAATTAGGAAAATGTGATTCAATGTATTTCAAATCATTTATTTTCTCCTTAAAGTTTTTTAATAATCCGTTACACAATGCTTTTTGATAATAACTATAATCAACGTCTACCTTATTTAGCGCAATAGCAGTTTCATAATATTCAGCTGCCTGATTAAAATCTCTGTTCATGAAATAACAATCCGCAGCTCTTACATTGGCATCGGCAATCTTGTTATAATCATCATTGGTTTTTGCCATTAAATACTTCCTGAATTCCAGATTCGCATTGGTGTAATCATTTTTCTCTTTTCGCTGGAAATAAGCATACCCTAAATTATAATGAGCTAATTCAAATTCCTTAAGAGATATGGTATTCGGTGTTAATAAGAAGTTTTTCCAGATCTCTATGGAAGTAGAATAGTCGCGTCTTATATAGGATATTTCTCCTAACCAATATTGAGATAAAGCATTATAAGTTAAATCGGAATTGATTGAAATGGCTTTTTTAAATTGTTTTTCCGCATCATCTAATTCGAAGTTATTGAAATGTTCAATGGCTTTAAAGAAAACCAGTTTTTCGTAATTCGCTTTAATGATTGGATCCTGACTGTCTAAACTTTCAATACTCTCAATGGCTCTGTCGTAGTTTTTAGTAGTAGAGTATACGTTAATTAAATATTTCCTGGCTTCATCTTTGCGAGGAGAGTTAGGATATTGCTTTAAATACTTCGAAAAGGCTTTTACGGCATCGTTAAACGGACTAAAATCCAATTCGTAACTGAGTTTTGCAAAGCTAAATAAGGCATCTTCTGTGATTTTCTTATCAAAATCATGTGTCGTTGCAAGATAGAAAACATTTTTCGCTTTACTTTTCAAATTAGCATTGATAAAGCAATCTCCAAGATGGTAATAAGCACTTTGCGCCAAGCTATCTTCATTGGTAACGGCTTTTTCAAAATAAGTAATGGAGTTATTGTAATCCTTCAATTTGTAATAACAATATCCTAAAGCATAATTCCCTTCCGGATTTAAATTACTCGCTAATTCAGTTTGTTTTAAATAGGTAATCGCATTACTATAATCTTTTAAATTATAATACGATTCACCAATCATGCGGTTAATCTCACTTTTCTTTTGAACCTGATTACTATCGTTCAATAATTTCGGTGCCGCTTCAACAACCTGTTTGTATTTTCCTTGTACAAAATATATTTGTGTAATATAATAAGGCGCGACCGGACCAAATGTTTCGTTTCCAACCAACTTGGTGAATCCCTGTAAAGAGGTTTCGTAGTTTTTCTCGTTATAACTGATATGAGAAAAATAGTAAAGAGCAGGATAGATGTATTTATTGTCTACATCCTTGATCTCGTACAAATCAGCTTTAGCTTTATCCTGCGCGCCGGTTTCAATATAACTGTAACCACGCTTAAAATATAATTCAGCTAAATCTTCTTTCGTTAATTTATAAATATCAACCTTCTCGAAATTTTTAATGGTCTCTTCGTATTTTTTCTTCCGATAACTTGATTTTCCTAAATAGAACCAGGCGCCATTTACTTTATTGCTTTCAGGGTGTTCGTTAATAAATTCGCGCATACGCCACTCTCCGTCTTTGTGAAATAATTCAATCGCACAAGCCGCCGCATAATATTCAGCATCCGTCTTTAAAAGTGAAGGACTTGTTTTTAAAGCCAAATAATCGGAGAAACTTTTTTGCGCTGCAACAAATTGTTTTTTATCAAACAATTCAAGCCCGTCTTTCAGTAAGCTTTCTTTATCGAGGTAAGCTGCTGTTTTTTGTGCATATCCAAAGGACATGCCTAAACATAAAACAGCAATTACACCATACTTTCGTAGCATCATGTTAATCTTAAAATTCAGCGTAAAAAATTTTCAATAAAGTTAGGCTGGCTTGTTTTACCTTTTATGTTGTTCAATTGCAGTTATTAACCCGATAGTGTTGATATTGGAATAACGGATAAATCTTTCAAGGTTACATTAAATGTAATTTAGTGCAGAATTAAACATGAGTACAGTAATTAAGTTTGAAAAAGCTACCATTTTTCAGGATGAAAGGCCTGTGATTGGGAATTTGGATTTGGAAATACAAAAGGGTGAATTCGTTTACCTGCTTGGTAAAACAGGAAGCGGTAAAAGCTCCCTGCTTAAAACCATTTATGCCGATTTACCTCTAATTAATGGAAACGGAACAATTGCCGGCTATAACTTAACGAGCCTCAAAAGTCGTGATATACCTTATTTACGCCGAAAGCTTGGCATCGTGTTTCAGGATTTTCAATTGCTTGGGGATAGAAATATCTATGAGAACTTACGTTTTGTGATGAAAGCTACAGGATGGGATGACGAAACTAAAATTAAAACCCGCATTTTTGAAGTGTTAAAGAAGGTTGGCCTGGAGAATAAGGAAAACAAAATGCCGCATGAGTTATCGGGAGGCGAACAACAACGTGTAAGTATTGCCCGTGCTTTGGTGAACGAACCTGAAATTATTTTAGCGGATGAGCCAACAGGTAACCTGGATCCTGAGACTTCAGAAGAAATTTTAAAATTGTTAAAAGCTATTGCTGACGGGGGAAGCTCTGTTTTACTTGCTACACACGATATGTTGGCCTATCAGAAGTTTAAATCTCGCACTTTAGTATGCGAAAATGGAGAATTGAAGGAGAAGCAGGTTTAGTCTTTTATATAAACATTATTCTCTTAAATTTGTTCTGCGTTAAAAAGCAATAAATGGTATTCAGCAGCATTACATTTCTGGTTTATTTCCTGCCATTGTTTTTGCTGGCTTATCATCTCACTCCTAATAAATTCAAAAACGCTTGCATTTTAATTTTTAGCGTTATTTTTTACGCCTGGGGCGGACCAAAATTCATCTTTGTTATTTTAGGCACCACATTTCTGGATTTCTATCTGGTGAATGCCATGCATAATGCAAAAACAAAATCAGCCAAGCGACAGTTATTGATTATTTCGCTGGCCATGAATTTGGGTTTGCTTTTTTATTTCAAGTACTGCAATTTCTTTATTGATAATGTGAATGCCTTATTCGGAGCCGATATTCAATGGACCAAAGTATTGTTACCAATCGGAATTTCGTTTTATACGTTTGAGAGCATTACTTATGTGGTAGATGTTTACCGAGGCATTCATAAACCACTCAAAAATTTCTGGCACTACCAAACTTACATCATCTTCTTCCCTAAATTAATTGCCGGTCCGATTGTGAGATACCATGATATCGCCGACCAAATCACCAACCGTGAAAAGAATTATACCACCGATATTAAATTAAGCGGCTTTTTTATTTTCTGTTTTGGATTGGCTAAAAAAGTAATTATTGCCAATACTTTAGGTATGCAAGCAGATGCAGTTTTTAAATTGGCACCGGAGCAAATAGATACAGCTGCAGCTTGGGTAGGCGCAGTAGCTTATACATTTCAGATTTATTTTGATTTCAGTGGTTATAGTGATATGGCTATTGGTTTGGGAAAAATCATGGGCTTTAAATTGCCGGAGAATTTCAAAAATCCTTATCTCTCTTTTTCCATCACCGAGTTTTGGCGCCGCTGGCACATGACCCTCGGTACCTGGATGAAAAACTATTTATATATCCCATTAGGAGGAAATAAAGTAACACCCGCCAAACTTTACCGCAATTTAGTGGTGGTGTTTTTATTAAGTGGTTTGTGGCACGGCGCAAGCTGGAATTTTGTTTTATGGGGCGCTTTCCACGGATTATTCTTAGTGCTTGAAAGATTATTCTTAAATAATGTATATCAAAAAATCGGCAAGGCCGTTTCAACACTAATTACATTTATTATTGTGATTACCGGCTGGGTTTTATTCCGTAATGAAGATTTATCCATGGCCTCTCATGTCATTAAGCAAATGTATAGTTTCAATTTCTTCGACGGAAAATTTGCATTGAACAATGATTTTTGGTTCTCATGTACTTTGGCTTGTGTTTTTTCATTCTTTGCTTTCCTGCCAAAAACACAGGCCATTCAGGATACCGTTTACGGTGAGAAATTTACTTCAGGAACTAAAAACGCTTTATTATTGACCAGCATCGCTCTTTTCTATATTTCATTAGCTTATATATCAGCATTAGATTTTAATCCATTTATTTATTTCAGATTTTAATGGCGGCAAAGAGTAAAATATACACCAAGGAAATCATCATCGCTTTCATAGCTTTGAGTTTTCCTATGCTCTATGCTTTTGTGAAGAAGGATAACAAACCTAATTTAACAGGGATTGTCATCAGCGATAAAAAGCCGGAGATGAATAAGGAAAACTGGCTCTCCGGTGTGTATCAAACAGAAATGGATGATTACAACAATGATCATTGGTCACTCAAAGAAATTAGCGTACGATTAAACAATCAGTTTTACTATAAAGCCTTTAATCAGATTCGTGTTAACGGATTTGTGATTGGCAAGGATGATTATGTGTACAGTGAGAGTTACATTTTCTCAGCTTTTGGTGATGATTTTATTGGAGAGGAAAGAATTAAAACGCAAATGCAAAAGGCCAAGGTGGTGCAAGATAGTTTGAAACGTCACGGTGTGGATTTATTGCTTGTGTTTGCACCGGGTAAAGGCGAATATTGCATCGAGCAGGTGGAAGATAAATACAAACATCCGATTAAAAACACCAACCACGCTGAGTTTGTAAAGCAGTGTAAATCGAATGGCGTTAATCATCTGGATTTATACACGTATTTTAATTTGCTTAAACCAAACACCAAATATCCTTTGTTTCCAAAGTTTGGTCACCACTGGAGTTATTACGGTGAGGTGCTTGCGGTTGATACCATCATTCGTCACATAGAAGTATTACACAACACGCAAATGCCGGAGATATTCTGGGAGAAAACAGATGTAGTGGATACAGCCCGCAGTCGTGATGCCGATGTGTTAAAGAGTATGAATCTTTATACTAATCCCGATCAAAATATGCAACTGGCGTATCCGGAATTATTATTTGAAAATGACAGTTTAAAAAACCGCACACGTGTATTAACCATTAGCGATAGTTATTGGTACGGACCGGTGTATATGGGTGTGCCAACACAGTGTTTTGCGGGCGGACAATTCTGGTATTATTTCAATAAGGTAATACCTTCACCAATTCCCGGCGAAAAAGTGGAAGTATGGGAGTTAAATCTGAAGGAAGAAATTGAGAAGAAAAATAATGTGGTAATGTTATTGTATAGCGATGGTAACTTAGGCGCATTTGGTAACACATTTATTCAGGATGCTTATGAAATGTATACTTCGCCGGCCACCTATTGGGCAAGGGTAGAGAAGAACAAAACCATTCAAACGTATGCGAAGCAAATCCGTAACCAACCCGGCTTGTTAAAGAAAGCCACTCAAAAATCAAGCGAGTTGCAAATTCCGCTCGATTCAGCCATTAAATTGGATGCCATGAAAATGGCTGGGATGAAATGATTAATTATCATGAGGCTTATTTTGATTATATTCTTTTCGTTTTTGAGTTTAATAATTTATGGCCAGAAAAAATCTAAAAAGAAAAAGGAAAGTTATGGTTATAACGTTTCATTTAATGCATTTTATGGCCACAGGTATTTTCTAAAAGACTTTTCTAATCAGCTCAGTACGCTTTCAAACTTGGATTTTAATAAACCGTCTGATTTTGTTGGAGTAGGAATCCTAATTAATTCGTACGCGATAAATCCTAGACACAGTTTAGCGGGGCAATTTTATTACAATTACTTTATCCCCAAAAACATCGTAATAAGCGATACAGTAAATGCCCAATTCAAAGGTTTTTCAGTAAATGTTGGTTACGGAAAGACCTTATTAGAAAAAAATAAATACTTCAATTTGGGTGTTTTTTTAGGTTTTAATACCGGAAATTTGAAAATAATTTCAAAAGATGCGTTTTCCCAAATAAAACCATTTTTCTCGCCTAAATTATCCATGCAGCCGAAATTTATAATTAAAAGAATTACCATTTCTATTAATCTTGATTTTGATTATGATTTGATCAATGAAAAATGGAAAAAGGACTTTATGGTAAGTTCAGGTTATATTAACACTTCAAGATTACCAAATTCAGGATTAAATTGTGCTGTTGGGATAGGTTATTATTTATATTGAGTTTTCGGTTAAAATCTCCCCCAAATTGGGGACAACACATACATATTTCCTTAGTATATTTATACTCTCAAAATAAAACCATGAACCTCAGAAAAGCGCTATTAATTTTTCCTTTCATTTTCTTAAGTTTTGTATCTCTTGCCGATGAAGGCATGTGGCTGCCGCAACTTTTAAATGCTTTAAACATTAAAGACATGAAGAAGAACGGCTGCAAATTAACAGCCGAGCAAATTTACAGCGTTAACAAGTCCAGTTTAAAAGATGCTATCGTTCAGTTTGGCGGCGGTTGTACAGCTGAAATTATTTCGCAGCAAGGATTGGTTTTAACCAATCACCATTGTGGATATGGCGCCATCGTTTATCACAGTACGGTGACCAAAGATTATTTAACCAATGGTTTTTGGGCGATGAATAAGAACGAAGAAATTTATACACCTAATTTGACTGTCACATTTATAAAAAGCATTGAAGAAGTGACAAGCCGCGTGATGAATAACATGAATGCAAACGCTTCCGAGTTACAACGTGATTCCATTATCAAAGCCAACATTAAAATCATCGAAGCGGACGCTATTAAAGGAACACATTATGGTGCTTTTGTTCGTCCGTTTTTCTATGGCAACGAATATTATTTGTTTGTTACCGAAACTTTTCGCGATGTTCGTTTAGTTGGCGCACCTCCTGCGTCCATTGGTAAATTTGGCGGCGAAACCGATAACTGGATGTGGCCGCGACATAATGCGGATTTTGCATTGTTCCGTATTTACGCGGGTAAAGACAATAAGCCGGCTGATTTTTCTCCTGATAATGTTCCTTATACGCCAAAGCATTCACTACCTGTTTCTATTAAAGGTTATGAGAAGGGCGATTTTACCATGGTGTATGGTTTTCCGGGAAGAACTCAGGAGTATTTAACCTCTTACGCGGTTGAAATGTTGGTGAATGAAACCAATCCTCGTCGTGTTGCCTTACGTGAGAAGCGTTTGGCTATCATGGAAGAGGATATGAAGAAAAGTAATGAAGTTCGTTTAATGTACGCGAATGCTTACGCAGGTGTTGCTAACTATTACAAAAAATGGTACGGCGAAATGCAAGGCTTGAAAAGCTATAATGCAGTTGAGAAAAAGCGTGAATTTGAAAAAGAATTTTTGGCAGTGGCCAATGCCAACTCAGCTTACAAAGGTAAACTCGATGATATGTTTAACGAGTTTAAGAAGATTTACGCCGAGTATTCCACTCTCAGCAAACAGATGGATTATTACAGCGAGTGTTTGATGGGAATTGACGGTATACGTTTCACAATGAATTTCATCAATATTTTTAACGAACTGAAAAAGAAAAATGCAGGAAAAGACAATAAGTTTGATGATTTATTGAAGACTATTAAAAAGTCGATTCCTTTCCGGAATATGAATAAGGAAACGGATATTAAACTTTGTACAGCCATGTTAAATGAATATGTGAAAGGTGTAGAGAAAATCAATCGTCCTTTTTATTTGGATTCTTTATTGTCGGCTCACAACAACGACGGTGCTTCCGTTGCTAAGTTTTTATATGAGAACTCCAGTTTTATCGATAATACTAAAGCGAAAGCGATGCTGGATGATTTCGAGCAGAATGCTGCTTTATACGAACGCGATCCGTATTATAAAATGACTGCCGGTATAGTAAAATATTATCAAACGGCTGTTATACCTCAGGCCAATTACGATGAGTTACATATTAATGAATTACAAAAGGAATATGTAAAAGCCATGCGCGATTTGATGAAGGATAAAAAGTTTTGGCCGGATGCGAATTCAACCTTGCGCGTCGCTTATGGTAAAGTGAATGATTACGAACCACGCGACGGCGTATCGTATAAGCATTACACCACTTTAGATGGAATCATGGAGAAGGAAAAGCCGGGTGATGACGAGTTTAATGTGTTTCCAAAATTGAAAGAGTTGTATACGAAGAAAGATTATGGTCAGTACGCCGATAAAGACGGAAAGTTACGCGTTGCATTTATTGCTTCTAATCATACTACAGGCGGTAACAGCGGTAGTCCGGTTTTAAATGCCAAAGGCGAATTAATTGGAACCAATTTCGACAGGAATTGGGAAGGTACGATGAGTGATGTGATGTATAATCCAAATCAGTGCCGCAATATTGTGCTGGATGTTCGTTACACGCTGTTTATCATTGATAAATTTGCAGGTGCGGGTTATCTCTTACAAGAGATGAATATTGTGAGTAAGTAATGCTTCTTACGCCGTTGGTTTATTAATCAGTGAGAGCAATTTCTCTGCATTTTGCTGATTGGAAAAACGGCTTACTTGTTTTTTTCTTTCTTCCATGAAAGTCGCATTGTAATCCATTTCCATTAATGATTCAATAGCTTTAATCATTTCTGGTGGGTTATTACCAATCGCCAGCGTAGAGTTGCTATTAATTCCGGTACCTTGCAGCATTTTATCGTTACACACCACGAAGCGGCCTTTAAATAGCACATTCACTAGTTTTAATTTGAGTCCGGTTGCCTGTTCGGTGTAAAGTACATGAATATGCGCCTCTTCAATCAATTTGTTCATCTGTGCTTCGGAAGGGTTGGCAATTAGTTGCACATGCTTCATTTTTTTAATTTTATCATATAAAAAAGCGGGCGGATTCAATCCGGCAATGATAATCGGTGAGTTTATTTTATTGAATACATTTTCAAGCAACCATAAAACAGCCGCGTAATTTTCTGAAACGCTGAGGTTGCCATTGTATAAAATATAGTCTCCTTTACCGGATAGTGAAGAAACCGTATCGTTCGGATGAAAGCTGGGTAAAAACTCGCATGGTACTTTCGGATAATTCTTTTTGAAATAGGAGGTATCATCTTCGTTAACTGCCAATATCAGATTCGCATGTTCAACGACTTTTTCAAAATTCTTAAGTTTCCTTGCTTCTTCATTCAGATATACTTTTTTGAAAGCTTTTTTCTCTGATTGCGCTAAGTGATAATAATAATCGTGTTCGATATTACTGTGGCGATAGATCTTTAAACGTTTTTCGAATCGTACATCACTCATTAAATAACATGTATGAAGTACTTCAAAAATGATGGGAAAATTATTCGTCAATAAATTTTGCGCTAATTCCTCCGATTGCCTTGATTTCACGTTATAAGGCAACAAAGAAAAGATATTCATGATACCTGTCTTACGCTTATAATAATATACTTTCTCACATAATGCTTCTAACTCTTTCGCATGCGCCCTTCCATATTCAAAACAGTGTAAATGAATTTTTATTCCGTTTTGATGCAGTTGTTTTATTTTATAAAACACATCTATTACACCGCCATAATTGGCAGGATAGGGAATGTCGAAGGAAATTATGTTTACAGAATTGATGATACGTTTTAATTTAAGCTAAGTAAATATAGCCATAATTAATAGTAATATAAGGTAAAAAGGAGATTTGTTTTGATTTAACTTGCGTTTATTCAAAATAAAAACCTGAAGCATTGATGCCGGCTTTAAATGTGGTTTTTTGATTTCCTGCTGAAGAATAAACCATAATAGTCGATTTTTGAATGTAATCAATGGCATCGCTAACATAAATATCATTATTGTTTACATTTACGGCAAGCCCATAAAAAGTATGACCGCTACCGCTAATAAACGATGAAGTCGGCAAATTAGTATCACTAATACCCATTTTATAGATATGCGTATTAAGGAAATAAACAATATCGCGTGTTGAATTAATGCAAAGATTCCCCGGTTTGTCAGAACCGTTAAATGTAAACGCTGTTTCAATTTGTAAGTTCACCGGATTTATTCTGGTAAGTTTTGCTAAGGTGCTTGTGCTGCTGTTTCCTCCGCTTAATACCCAAAGTTTCGAATTTTTATCTAAGACGATGCTTCCTGCATTGGGGCCAACTAAAATACTATCGCTGATTTGATCTGTAATGGTATTAATTACATATAAGTAATCCGACTTCAAATTTGTGACGAAAGCTTTGTTAAAGAGTAAAAGCATTTGTTCATTCCAGCCATTTAAAGGAATGCTGCCTGATTTTGTATTGGAATTTAAGTCCAATATAGAAATGGAATTAGCATACAAATCGCTTACATATGCTTTGTTCGGCGAAACAGGCAGAATATAACGCGGCGAATTAAATCCGGTAATGGTTAATTGATGTTTGAAATTGTCAGGAGATACGACTGTTATTTTACCAGAATTGTTTACAACAATATAATAGTGGTTGTTTATTTTTATCATACTCTGGCAAACATCGCCAAGTGCCGCATTATTGTTTTGTGTTTTATAAATATCCTGAATAACATTTCCACTCTCTGCTTCATATAAACTTACCGAAGCATTGTTGCTACCATAATTGCCTTCGTTAGTAATGTACACTTTGGCGCCATTACCTAATGATACTTCCGGTTGCAATTGTTCATTCGGTTTGTCTTTTACACAAGAAGTAAGAAGAGCAAAGAATAATATGTAAAAGGTTATTCTCATTCCTTAATGATTTTTTTAGAGCAAACTTGATTTCCTGAATGTATACTGATAAAATAAATACCTGAACTGAGTTCGCTCATGTTTAGCACTGCCAAATTAGATTTGAATTCATGTTCCATGCGAATATTTCCAAGTACATCGGTTAAAATTACAGAAGCTGTTTCGTTAACACCTTTCAATTGTATGTTTATCTGGTCTTTTGCAGGGTTAGGGTAGAAACTAAACAAGGAATTATTTTCTAGTTCATGAATACCAACCGCTTTTTGATGGATCACGCCTACAGCATCTAAATCAAATCCTCCTTGTGGAAAAGGCGTTGGCCAGGGGTCGTTAATCGCGTTGTTGTTGGAGTCAAAACTAACGTAAGGAGGCATTACATTCCCAATTACATCAATGATTTTAACGTGTGTTATATTGTCAATGTCTAATTGCGGTGATGAGGATAATTCTTGTAAATCAAATGGTGTTCCGTATAATGCACGATATTTTCCTGCCAGATTATTAAGTTTAGTCGCATCCATATTCGCATTGTTATCGAACTGCGGATTTAAAGGCGAGTTAGAAACCGATGGAAAGCGCACAAAGTTGATACCATCGCTGCTTACTTCAACAAAAGCTAATTCTAAAAATGAATCGTTAAACGCATTCTCAAAAACTGCAAAATCATAACCCGGACCATTTGAAATTGGAGCGCTAAATGTTATGATGGCACTTCCTCCGTCACCCAAACTTACAATTCCTGCATCGGCTTTTCCAATGGCAAAGGAGCTATCACCTACTGTAACAAGTCCTAAGTTTGTATTGGAAATATCTTGATAACCCCTAGTTACTTTACATTCTTTTGCCCATGCAATAAATGCATTACTGTCTGTATGCATGGCAATTGAATTAGCGCTTCCCACCGGTCCATGAAATTGAGCCGAGGAAACAAGCGCGAATAAAGTAAATATAGTAAGGAGTAATGACTTCATTAATTTTTAATCAATTTATAAGTGTGTTTGTTTTCCTGATGATTCATTTCGATGAAATATAAACCACTTGTCAGTTCGCTGATGTTTAATTGGAAATTGTTTGGTCCGGCTTGAATGTTTTTGTTTTCTTTCCTTACTTCAATTCCAAGCGCATTGATGATTTTTATTTCCGCATCAAATGTTTCGTTGGAAATAAGAGAAAAGTAAATGTTGTCAGATGCAGGATTCGGGTAGGAATTAAACTGAGCAAACAAAGTGTTTTCTTTTATCCCCACAACTTTACTGGTCGTGAAATTGTCGATATTAAAGAATGCAGGTGTGTTCATTCCAAAACTTCCCACATCGCTTGAATACATAAAAAACTGAATACTGTCAACCACACCGAGATTACTACAATTTACCCATTGCCATGTTTTTAAAATGTAATCTAACGAATTATTACTTGAACGAAAATCCGCTAAATAGAATTCTGTGCTATCTGTTTTCATGGTGCCGCCTAAAAAACCTTTAATGGTAATCTTAAACCAATCCGGATCGTTGCCTGTTGTTCCTCCGAATTTTTTCGCGAAGGCATCACCATTTTTCATTGATTTATAGGCATAAGTTGAGTTAGTAATATAAAATCCGTCTACTTTGTTATCGGTAGATGTTTTTAAACGAATGATTCCATTGTTTTGCGCGCTTACATAATAATTGGAGTTGTTATAACCTTTTCCTGCGGCGCAATTGTATAGATTCATAAATCCTCCATTGGCAGTATCGTTTTTGTTGGTATAGGAAAATCCCTTACTCCAAAAGCCACCAAAGTTGGTATCCCACTCATATTGAAATACTGCATTGTTGGTTTGCCAGTCTTTTGTTGTAGAGTTGTAATAAAATGAATCAGCGGGTAAGCTAAAAGATTCGAAATCGGCTACAGTCTGAGCATAAGTCTGCACAAGGAAGAAAGCTAAAAATAAAGTAATTGTTTTTTTCATAAGCTTGATTTTTATATTGAATTGTTTTTGTTTTTTGGTTTATAATAATTAAGAGTTAATCCAAATTCATAGTTGCGCAACGGCATTGGTCTTTGGTCAATTATTTTGTAATCTGAATTAAACAGATTGTTAATATGAATAGCGGTAGTTGCATTTAAGTGATTTATTTTAAAAGTATAACTCATTTTAAAATTGGCTACCTGATAAGGTTGCAGCCAGCTGTTGTTATCACTGCTTGTAAAACGGTATCCAATGTAATTATGATAATAAGAAAGTGTAAATTGTTCGTAGGCTAAAATAAAACTTCCACCGTAATTGTAACGTGGTGTGTAAATTAATTGCTTGTTTACCGAAGCATCATTAATTAAATTAGACTGAATAACGTTCGACAACACATAAGCGCTGTTAAACCCTATTTTGCATAGTAGCGATTTATGATTGTAGGCTATAAAGTTTGATGTTTCTGTACCCCTGCTGTAAACCTTTGCTAAATTGATAGGCGTTGGATTTCCTCCCGGACCCGGCACCCAGGCAATCCAATTACTGATGGTTTTATTGAAGTAGGTCATTTCTGATTGTAGTATAAAATCATTCGTTTGTTGTTTGAATTCAAATCCTCCCTCGTAAGTCATACCTTCTTCCGGTTTTAAATCCGGGTTGCCGCCATTGGCCCAATATAAATCATTAAGTGTTGGCAGACGATATATCTTGGCGGCGTTTAATTTTAACTTAAGATTTTTGAATGCTAAAAAGTATAAACCGGTATTTCCCGTAAACGGAATTTCAAATGCATCTGAAAACTCCTTTCTTAAATGTAATTCATATACCAACTTTCCATTCAGCATATTCAATTGGTAACCTAATAAAACCGCTTGCTTAGTAAGTTCGGGATTGTTTTGAATGTAGTTATTTGTTTGAGCATTATAATTGGTGAAGTTATAACCCATGTAAATCTGATGTAGTTTTCCTAAATTATATTTAGCGTCTGCTTCCGCTATAAAGGTTTTTGTTTTGCTATTTGAAAAAATTCCTGCGAGGCTATCGGTGTAGTTAAGTTGATCATTAAAGTAAGCAACGCGTACCGACGGTGTGATGTTTTTACCTGTATAATGCCAATCGGCAGTTAGTTTTAAGTTGTCATCTTCCTGTGAGGCTTTACTTGTTTTATTTCCCAGAGTAGGAGGTAGGTTGCGGAAACTTTGTTGGTACCAGGCTTTTACATTGATGGATTGATTTTTCAATAGCATCCAACTTATTTCCTGCAGAAATCCTTTTATTACATAATTCGCATGTAACTGTCTTTTTAACGTACTGTCTTTAAATTCAAAATCATTTTGGGCTTCATTAAAATAAACCTTTGTATTACTACTGAATTTTCTATTCGAGAAATGTAATAATGAGTTTAATTTTTTATTTGCATAAGAGCCTAGTCCGAGATTTAATAAAGTGCGGAATCCTTTTTCAAACTCATTGTTGTTATTTAAATGAATACTTCCTCCCATCGCACCGCTTCCCCAAGTGGCGGCGGAACCACCGTATTCAATTCCGATTTTATCAAAAATAAAAACCGGTAATTGCGAGAAATCATTTTGTCCTAACATAGGATTCTGAATGTTAAAGCCGTTCCATAACACAGGCGATTGTGAAGCGTTTCCTCCTCTGAAAGCAGCAGAACTTAAATTACCGGGACCATAATTCTTAATGAATACTGGGGAATTAACGGATAAAATATCAGACAGGTTTTGTTGGAGAAAGTTTTTTGATGTTATAGAATCGAACATCTGTGTTTTTTTAACGGCATTAAATTGCTTTGGTTTGATGCTGGTAATGGTCACCTCATTCAAATCTACGCGTAAACTGTCTTTGCTCTGTGCTTTTAATGAAGTACAAAGACAGTTTAAAGCGAGGCATAAAATGCATACTTTAAAAACAGATATGTTGTTTTTACATAAAATCATCACAAATAATTATTCTATTCGAACAATCATTTGCATCAATACGGGAAATAAAAAACAATTATACTTTAATTGCCTTGTGGCTTCACATCCCGAAAGCTACAAATTTGTTGTTAGTGGCAGGTCTTCTGACTTATCTCTTTCGGTAGCCTTCCCGTTTAAAACAGTGGCGTAGAATTACCGAAATCATTTGAGAATCACAGCAGCGGGTACTGTTTGCGAATTAGATTGCTCTTCACGCAATTCCCTATTAATCTTTTTAAAAAAGAACCATTAACACAGCAAATATATAAATTTTTGCCGACTATCCAATATAACTTTTCTCCTTGCTAAATGATTCCTCATGGATAAGACGTTCCAGCTCGTCCATACAATTGTATAATTGCTTAAAGGAATCAAGAACAAAATACTTATCCTGGATTTTATCATTTTCAAAATCCGTATTTATTATTGCATGTACATCAAAAGGCAAATGTTGAGGCGTAGAGCTGAGTGCGTATTTACTTTCCCCATTGGAGGAAATAATTCCTGCACCATATATTTTTAGCTCGCCCTTAAATTTTACCAGCCCGAACTCTATGGTAAACCAGTAAAATCTTCCTAATTGATGAAGAATCTTGGCATCATCACTGTGTTTTACGCCTAAACGACCAATTCTTTCAAAGAGGTTAGTGTATTCTTTATTTACTAAAAGCGGAACATGCCCGAACACATCGTGAAACATATCAGGTTCAGGCAGATAATCCAATTCATTTAGTTTTCTCAACCAGGTTGTTGCCGGAAATTTTTTATTGGAAAGTAAATTAAAGAAGTCGTATTCATTAATAATACCCTCTACGACCTCCAGGCTCCAGCCGGTTTTAGCCATGAGGATGGCATCAACTTCCCTAAAGTCGGGAATTTTTTCAGAGCTGAATTTAATTTCTTCCAAAGCACTTAGGAATTCGGGTGCCGCATTTTTTTCCAAAAGTTCCTTTTGGCGATTAAACAGTGTCGACCATACAGCTTTATCTTCAGTGCTGTATGTGTCGTAGTCTTGTTTCATGTTTGGTTTTAAATTGTAAGTTTTCATATGGTTGTTTGATTGGTTTAAAAAATAAAAAACCCGGCTGTGAACCGGGTTTAGCATTATATAAAAAAGGTGAATAATCAATAATGATAAAGCATATCGGTTCTGCCGGATAATTGAGAATACCAATAATATGCTTTGTTAAAATTCATGAAGCAAATATACTATAATCTTGATTCAAAACCATAATTGATTAAAAATCCTCTGTTAAAAACATTTATACATGCTAAAAAACCTTTTTGCTCTATTGGGTAACTTTAGGAACTGTGAGAATTGTATTATCAGCCATAGGGCTTAGTTTTTTATTGTTTTTAGGCGCATCCTTTAAGCCGCCTAAAGACAATCGTCCGGATTTTTTGCAAAGTGAATTGCGTTGGGTGGATTCAGTATTTGATGCTCTAAGTCCCGATGAGCGAATTGCGCAATTGTTTATGGTGGCTGCTTACAGCAATAAAGACATGAAACACGTTCGTGAAGTGCGGGAATTGATTCAGAAATATAATATTGGCGGACTCATCATGATGCAGGGCGGACCACTCCGTCATGCTAAGCTTGTGAATTATTATCAGAACATGGCAAAGACACCGCTCTTACTGAGTATCGATGGTGAGTGGGGATTAGCCATGCGTTTGGATAGTACACCTCGTTATCCTCGTCAAATGGCATTGGGCGCCATCCAAAATGATTCTTTAATTTATTATATGGGGCGTCAGATTGCAAAGGAATGTAAACGAGTGGGACTGCATGTAAATTTTGCGCCGGTTATTGATGTGAATAATAATCCTGAAAATCCTGTTATTGGAATAAGAAGTTTTGGAGAAAATAAATATAAGGTGGCGGAAAAGGCGTACATGTATATGAAAGGAATGCAGGACGAACATGTAATGGCCAATGGAAAACATTTTCCTGGACATGGTGATACGGACGTAGATTCACATAAAGCACTACCAACCATTAAACACAGTCGTGAGCGATTGGATTCCCTTGAACTCTATCCTTTCCGTTATCTCTTTGAAAGAGGTTTAGCAAGTGTGATGGTGGCTCATCTGAGTATTCCGGCATTGGATACAACTCAAAATTTAGCTTCAACTTTATCTCCTAAAGTGGTAACAGATTTGCTGAAGAAGGAAATGGGTTTTAATGGCCTGGTCTTTACCGATGCTTTGAATATGAAAGGTGCTTCAAAGTATTTTCCGCCGGGTGTTGTGGATGTGAAAGCATTGTTAGCGGGTAACGATGTGCTGTTATTTTCAGAAAGTGTACCTGTGGCAATGGAAGAGATTAAAAAAGCAATTGCTTCAGGATTAATTACACAAGAGGAAATTAATGAACGCTGTAAGAAAATTTTAAAAGCCAAATATTGGTGCGGATTAAATCAAAGACAGCATGTTCAATTAAAAAATATTTATGAAGAGCTGAATACGCCGGAAGCGGAGGCTATCATCGCTAAATTAGCGGAGGCTACCATGACTTTATTAAAAAATGATGGGGGATTACTGCCTTTAACGCAATTAGATAAATTGAAAGTCGCTGAAGTATCGATTGGTGTTAAAGAGGAAAATGTATTTACCAAATCATTAATGAACTACTCTTCTGTTAAGCATTTTGGAATAGAGCATGACTCACCAAAGAAGGAAGTCGATTCACTTTTTGCGCGATTGAAAAATTTCGATGTTGTAATATTGCAAATCAATAAAACGAACTTGAAGCCGGTAGGTAATTTTGGAGTATCTGCTCAAAGTATGGCGGTTATCGATTCCATTTCCAAATTAAAACCAACAACAGCGGTTGTTTTTGGAAGTCCGTATGTTTTAAACGCTATGAATTCAACCCAAAATTTGAAATCCATTGTTATGGCTTATGAGTACACGAACTACAGCCAGAAAGCAGCAGCAGAAGTTGTCATGGGTGCCATTAAAGTAAATGGAAAATTACCTGTCACAACCAAAACGTTTAAATACAACACCGGAATAGAGCTCAATCCGATACGTATACAATTTGTAACGCCGGCGCAAATAGGCGTTCAAAAAAAAAAATCTTGATCGAATAGACAGTATCGTAAATTACGCGATGACGGAGAAAGCATTTCCGGGTTGTCAGATTGTAGCGATTAAAGATGGCAAATTATTTTTCCAAAAATCATACGGAAATTACACTTACGAAGCGGGCTCGCCAAAAGTGAGTAATTCTACGATTTACGATTTAGCTTCCGTAACTAAAATTGCATCATCGGCATTATCTCTCATGCGCTTAACCGGCGAGAAACAATTTGATTATAAAAAAACCTTATGTGAATATTTACCGGAATTGAAAAGTTGTAATAAAGAGGATATGATGATTGAGGAAGTGCTCACACATCAGGCGGGTTTACAAGCATGGATTCCGTTTTGGCTTCGTACCATCGATAAACAAGGAAATTATAAGCCGGGAATTTATAGCGACAAGCGTACCGAGGAATACTCTGTGCAAGTAGCCGAAAATTTATACGTAAAAAAAGAATTCAGAGACAGTATTTTCAGCCGTATTATCAATAGTAAGGTGGAGAATAAAGGAAAATACCTTTACAGTGATTTGGGATATTATTTTATTCAGCGCGTAGTAGAAAACATCACCAAGCAACCCTTGAATGATTATGTGTCGAATACATTTTATAAGCCAATGGGATTGGGGTTGACATATCTACCATTACAATCTCATAAGGCAAATGAAATTGCGCCAACAGAAAATGATGTAAAATTCAGGAAGCAAATTGTGCAAGGTTATGTTCATGACCCGGGAGCAGCGTTGTTGGGTGGAGTAGCAGGGCATGCCGGATTATTTGGAAACGCAACTGATTTAGCCATTCTCATGCAAATGTATTTAAACAAAGGAGAGTATGCCGGCGTGAGGTATTTGGATAGTAATGTAGTGAAAGATTTTACCGGTTGTCATTTTTGCGGTACAAACAGAAGGGGATTGTGTTTTGATAAGCCGGAAACAGATCCTAAGAAGGAAAGTCCGGTTACTGAATTATGCAGCGCAGATAGTTATGGTCATAGCGGATTTACCGGAACATTCACCTGGGCTGATCCTAAAAATAATTTGATTGTAGTTTTCTTATCGAATCGTGTTTATCCTGATGCCGAGCAAAACAAACTTACTAAGCTTCATATTCGCGGAAGAATTCACCGCGCATTTTATGAGATGACCAATCCTGTTTCTTATTCTTACCTCAAATAAAAAAGCCGCTGATAATTCAGCGGCTTTTAAAATCAGTTGATTGTTTTTTAATTAATAGCGGGAAGTAATCCGTAATCTTTTCCATACTCAAGCATTTGAGTAGAAAAATCAGCCGGATAAGAAATTTTCACATCAATTATTTTTCCGTCTTTCATAACAGGCGTTAATTTTGGTTGGATAAATCCTGCATACGGAGCGATATTTAATTTGCTGTAACGATCCAAAACTTCCTTGTGTAAAGCAGGGTCGATTTTTACACCGTAATTTTCAATTAAATTACGTCCCGCTTTATAATCACCTTTTGATTTAATTCGTTGAAGTTCGCGTAATAAATCGCCGAATAAAGTGCGTAGTTTTTCATAGTCATTTACTACAAAAAATGTTTTTCCATCTCTTACTTTTTTCTCAATCACATTATCTTTCTTTCCGTTTTCATATGCCCACAAAGCCACCATTTGACGGTTACGCATGTGTGCTTCTTCAATGTTGTTACCAAGTTTGATACGAGAAGTTTGAATTAATAAGCCTTTAGTGATGTATTCATCATACGCTGCTTTTCCATAATCTAAAGAAGGCATTACACCTAAGTCAACTAACTTCTGATCCATTAAATAATAAAGTGCTACTAAATCCGCGCGGCCTTCCTCCAATGCACTGGCGTAATTCTTTAATGTTTCGTGTGGTTGTCCAACACCTTCTTCAATTTGTCCGCTTGCGTGACCAATTACCTCATGCATATCTGTATGTAATTTGTCAGCCAGACCGGCACATTTTTTTACGCGCTCAGCGATTTCAGGTGTGAAATAGAATTCATCTACTACACTGCCGCCCGCTGCTTGTTCATAGGCTTCCACAATATTACCTAAGTTAACGGATTTAGAACCGTGAGTTTCACGAATCCACTCGTTGTTTGGTAAATTAATTCCAATAGGCGTAACCGGTCCGGAATCACCTGATTCCACCACAGCATTAATTACTTTAGCTGAAATTCCTTTTACACTTTTCTTTTTATGTTCAGGTAATATGGAAGAATTATCTTCAAACCACTGAGCATTTGCTCCAATGGTAGCAATACGTTTACTGGCTTCCATATCCTTTACAGATACTACCGCTTCAAAAGAACCTTTGCGGCCTAATGGATCTTGATAAACTTCAATAAAACCATTTACCACATCAATAGCGCTTTCGGTATCCTTTACCCAAGCGATGCAGTATTCATCAAAATCTTTTAAGTCACCGGTTTTATAGAACTTAATTAGTTTTTCAAGCGCTTCTTTTTGCGCGGCATTTTCAGCCACAGTAACCGCTTTTTCTAACCAAAACACAATTTTCTCGATAGCTGCGGTGTACATATCTCCAACCATCCACTTTTTCTCTACAATTTTGTCACCCTCTTTCACTAATTTGCTGTTTAAACCTTGCATCACCGGAGTTTTGGAAGTTTTATCCGTTTGCTTTTCGTAGAAAGAAGTTACTTCAGCTTGATTAACGCCTTCATAAAAGTTAACAGCCGATGATAAAACAAGGTCTTTGCTCGGATCTAACTGTACTTTCTTAACTGAAATAGTTGTATCGTAAATAATCGGAATAATAAAACCAACGAGGTTGTCGACCGATTCATTATTCATTAATGGTAATTTTTTTGGATCCGTTTTTTTAATCAAGTCGATAAAATATTCCTTAGAGCATTCAGGAATGAATTTATCACTGCTGTAATGATGATGAATACCGCTGCTAAACCACACGCGTTTTGCATATACTAAGAATTTCTGAAACTCAGGATCGTTTGCATTGTTATTGCTACCGTCAACGATTGCTTCCAGAATTTTTCTAATAGTAAGATTATACTTATAGTTTTGATCCCACGTAATGTCGCGTCCGCATAAGGCCGCTTCATATAAATAATATAAAAGTTCTTTTTGTTGCAGCGAAAGCTGGTCGAAATCTTCTACTTTATAACGTAAAACACGTAAATCAGCAAATTGCTCTGCAATGTATTTAAACTCTTCTTCAGGTTTAAGAGTATCGCTTACGTTTGCTTTTTTTTCAAGCACAGATAATTCGTTATTGTCGGATTGACATGAGCTCAGGGCTAAAGCCAGACAAAAAGGAATAATTAGTTTTTTTGAGTTCATAGGGATGAATTTTTACGGATACAAGGATAGTATTTATAGACCTTTTTTCCAATAAAAATCCACTGAGAAATGTCAAATTACCCCATAAAGGGGGATTAGATGCGGAAGCCAATTACGCAAACATCATCAATTTGTTCTTGCGGTCCTTTCCATTGCATAAACGTATCGTGAATAGCCTGCATTTGAACTTCAGGTTTTTCGTTGTTTTTAGCTAATAGAAGTTCCTGAAATTGTTTGTATTTGAATTTTTTTCCTTTTGGTCCGCCAAACTGATCGGCATATCCATCGGTAAATAGGAAAATAGAATCCCCGCTTTTAACCGGTACTGCGTGTGTGGCGAAAGGTTTCGGGTGATCAGATTTACCAATTGGCTGTTTGTCGGCCGTTATTTCAATCATGTTTTTATCATTGGTAAACCAAAGCGGATTATTGGCACCTGCCCATGAAACTGTTTTTGTTACATTATTAACCACGCATAAAGAAATATCCATTCCGTCTTTTACATCCGCATCACTTTTCGCAAAAGTTTCCAAAATCAAATCACGCGTTTTATCGAGGATTTTTCCGGGGTCGGTTAAGTTAAATTCTAAAACCGCGCGATTAAGTGCATTCGAACATACCACACTTACCATAGCACCCGGCACACCATGACCGGTACAATCAGCCGCGGCAATAAAAACTAAATGGTCTTTATGTTCCATCCAATAAAAATCACCCGCAACTATGTCTTTTGGTTTGTAATAGATAAAAGAATCTTTGAGAAAGTTTTGAATATGTGAGAGTGGGGGAAGAATGGCATCCTGAATTCGTTTGGCGTATTGTATACTGTCTTTTATGTCTTTATGTTGTGATTCGATGATGTTGTTTTTTTCAGCCAACTGCGTATTGATTCGGTTTTTTTCGCGGTTTTGTCGGATTAGAATAAATGCAGCACCGGCGACAAACAATAGTACAATTCCAATTAAGGAAATAGCTAATTTTTGTCTGTCACTTTCTACATCTTTCACTTTAATTTTTTCGCTTAGTAGTTTATTTTCGTTTTCCTTTTCGCTGAGTTCGTATTTTTTTTCAAGTTCAGAAACAGCCAATTGATTTTCGGAGTTAACTAAAGAATCTTTAATTTGCATATGTTGTAAGATATCCTCATATGCCTCCTTATGTTTTTTAATATCCGCATAGATGGCGGCTCGATTGAGCAAAAGTACATTCAGATTGGTTTTATTATTTCGTTGACTTTCTAATTCAAATGCCTTGTTAATATAATCCAAAGCTTCTTTGTGATTTTTAAATCTTCTGCATAATTCTGCACTATTTGAGTACGAGTTAATCAAATGTTCTATGTCTCCGGTTTTTTGATAGTATTCAATTGATTTTTTATTGTATTCGATGGCAGCCGAAAGATTGTTTTTATGAGACTCCAGTTTGCAAAGGTTATTATAAGCATTGGCAATTAAGTTATAAGAATTAGTTTCTAATGAAAGCTGAAGCGATTTTTTAAGGTTTTGTTCTGCTTTAAATAAATCACCTAATTCAATATGTACTAATCCTAAATTACCAAGATCGCCGGATAACTTTACTTTATCATTTTGAATAGTATAAATATCAACGCTTTTTTGCCAGTATTCAGAGGCTTCTTTAAAGTGCCCGAGGTAATAATTAATCATGGCCAAATCACCGTAGCCCACAGCAATTCGTATTAAATCATTGGTTTCTTTCCATTTATTTAAAGCATCATAATATAATTCGGCCGCCGTTTCGTAATTACCTGAATAAAGTTGTAGAAAGGCTTTTTCTTTCAGGCACATGGCTTGTGCAATTTTATTTTTGGTTTCAATTGCTTTAATCATCAATTTAGTAATTAGATCGCTAGCCTCATTAAATTTTTCAGCAGCAATGAGTACCTGTACGTGGGCAATACCAATGCTTAATTTTAAACGGGAGTTCTGGCTGAATTTTTCTGTAACATTAATACAATATTTTTCAGCTTGTTCTAAATCTCCATTATTTTTTAATGGATTAATAATATTGTTGATATAATTAGAAACCTTAACAGAGTCATCCGGACTGTTTTTTATTATACGTTCGATAGAATCAATGTTCTGACACCTAATTGCAGAATTAAGCGCTAATAGAATTATGAGCGAAAACAGACAACGCATAAAAGGACTCACGATAAATATAGTAAAATATTTTTTAGTTTAAGTTTATATTTTTATTATTGCTGTATAACTAATTTTAAAACATAAACATTATGGCATTAGGAACAGTAGAAACAATTGATGCAGCAGACCCGTCAGTAGGTACAGTTGCAGAAGCAGAGAGCGGAAAAACGTATCCGTATAACGATAAGGATTTCGCGACAAAAGGATTACAAGTTGGAGATCCGGTAACGTATGATATTGACTACACTGTAGATAATCCAATTGCAACGAATTTGCAAAAGTATGTACCAACTACCACAGAAATTACTACTCCGGTAGCTGGACCGTATAATGTAGCGAATGGAGAAACATTAAAAGTAAAAGGAGGAGGAAAAATTACAGGTGCGATTACAGTAAATAGCGCCAACCTTATTGTTGAAGACGGAGGCACTGTAGAAGGTGATGTATCTGTTACTAATCAGGGTAATGTAGTAGCCAGAAAAGGCGGTGTAATTAAGGGGGCTATTAACGTAAATCACGGTTCTGCTTTAAAAGTGGTGAACAAAGGTGTTATTAAAGGAGCCATTAATGTTAATAATGCTAACCGTTTAATTATCGGCAACGATAATGGAGGTGGTATTGTTACCGGTGCGATTACGATTGAACGCGTTAGAAGAGTAATTATTACCGCAACATCTACAATTAATTGCGCTTAATTACCAATTAAACAATTATAAGAACCCCGAATTTTTCGGGGTTTTTTGTTTTATACATGGCACTAAGGCAAAGCTTAAACTTTTGGGAGATTTGAGGTTAATTGGTAAGGAGGTTAAAATATAGCTTTTTTGAAGCGTTTTTTAGCGTATTTATTTTGAGATTCGGATAATTTTCGCAATATTGAAGGTATAAAAATCAATGTTTCTTTTTCATGATTAGATTACTTGCTTTTAATTTAAGTCTGATTTATTTTTACTCATCGTTATTTACTCATCATAATACTATAAAGCAAAGTTCAACGATTTAAAACAACATAAACACCAGCGATTATAAAAATCCAAAATTAATATGACAGCAAAACCAAAATCAGATCTTGAGATTGCACAAAGTGCAAAAATTGATCATATCAATAACATTGCTAAAAAAATCAACATTAACGTTGACGATCTCGAGCATTATGGAAAATACAAAGCGAAATTACCGCTTTCACTTATTAATGAGGAGAAAATTAAAAAGGCGAAATTAATTTTGGTTACTGCTATTAGTCCTACTCCTGCAGGTGAAGGAAAAACAACAACCTCTATTGGCTTAACAGAGGGAATGAATAAAATCGGTAAGAAAACAATAGTTGTTTTACGCGAACCTTCTTTAGGGCCTGTATTCGGAATTAAAGGTGGCGCTGCCGGCGGCGGATATTCTCAGGTTATTCCTATGGAGGATATTAATCTGCATTTCACCGGTGATTTTAATGCCATTGAAAAAGCGAATAATTTATTATCAGCTTTAATCGATAATAACATTCAAAGTAAAACCCGCAATTTGAATATCGATCCGCGTACCATTGTATGGAAACGTGTTATGGACATGAACGATCGTTCACTTCGCGACATTGTAATTGGCTTGGGTGGTACCGCTAATGGAATTCCTCGTCAGGATGGATTTAATATTACGCCTGCCTCTGAGGTGATGGCGATTCTTTGCATGTCGAAGAATTTCGAAGATTTAAAAACTAAACTCGGTAATATTTTTATTGGATTTACATTCGATAAAAAGCCGATTTATGCGCGTGATTTAAATGCACAAGGCGCAATGGCCATACTTTTAAAGGATGCTATTAAGCCTAATTTAGTTCAAACACTTGAAGGAAATCCTGCGATTTTGCATGGCGGACCGTTTGCTAATATTGCTCAGGGAACCAATACAATCATCGCTACTAAAATGGGATTATCATTAGGTGATTATGTTGTAACAGAGGCTGGTTTTGGTGCTGATTTAGGTGCTGAAAAGTTTATGGACATAAAATGTGGTTATGGTAATTTAGCTCCGGATGCAATTGTATTAGTGGCCACCGTTCGCGCATTACGTCATCATGGCGGCGCTAAAAAAGAAGAATATAACACAGCAAGTTTAGATCGCGTTAAAAAGGGATTCGAAAACTTGGAAAAGCACATGGAGAATTGCATGAAATTCGGGATTACTCCTGTTGTTGCAATCAATAGTTTTATCAGCGATTCAAAAGAAGAAACGGATTATATTATTCAACAATGTGCTGATAAAGGTGTGAAATGTATACTTAGCGAATGTTGGGCAAAGGGTGGAGAAGGTACTACCGACTTAGCAAAAGCGGTGGTTGAAACCATTGAATCAGGTAAAAATAAATTTAAACCACTTTACGATTGGAATTTATCAATTGAAGATAAAATCAAAACTATTGCTACAGAAATTTACGGAGCGGACAACGTAGAATACACCGCGGCAGCTCGTGCCGGATTGAAGAATATTAAAGAGTTAGGCTACGATAAAATGCCTGTTTGTATGGCGAAAACACAAAAATCGTTTTCCGATAATGAAACTAAGATAGGCCGGCCACGTAACTTCAATATTACTGTCCGAGAGTTTGAATTTGCTGCCGGTGCCGGTTTTGTTATTCCAATTTTAGGTGAAATGATGCGAATGCCTGGTTTACCTGCCATTCCTGCATCTGAAGGCATGGATATTGATGCAAACGGAAAAATCACGGGTTTATCTTAAGATATGATATGAGTACACTCAACTATAAAGGAATTAAATACACTCATGAAGAGTTTCATGAGGTAAATGATTCTTTAGTGGTTGAAGGGTCTCTTAAAATATTTATTAATGGTGAAGTTTTTACCATTACCATGCGTTGTCCGGGTAACGATGAAGAATTGGTTAGAGGATTGCTTTTTACGGAAGATGTTTATAAGGATAAAAACGAAAATCCGGTAATTGAAATTCTTAAGAAAGATAATCTAGATCATCCGGTGGAAGTGAATGTTAAAATTAATCCGGAGAAAATTCGCGACAATTATTTAAACAAACGAAATCTGTTATCCGTTACTTCATGCGGTATATGCGGTAAAACCGAATTAGAAGATTTACACAACACTTCACATGCTTCCGTTTTATCGTCTGCTCAGTTGGATCCGGCCTTAGTTGGAAAAATGTTTGACAGCATGAATTCCAGACAAAGTACTTTCAAGCAGTCGGGCGGTTCTCATGCATCCGCTGCATTTACTCTACATGGAGAATTGTTAAGTCTGCAAGAAGATATTGGCAGACATAATGCCGTTGATAAAGTGATTGGTGACTTACTGATTGGAAAAAAATTAAATGAGGCCAAATGTTTAATTGTAAGCGGACGCATCTCCTATGAAATTGTAAGCAAATGCTTCATCGCCGGAATTCCATTTTTAGCATCTGTATCTGCACCATCATCTTTGGCTGTAGATTTTTCAAAGGAACTTGGTATTACGTTAATGGCTTTTTGCCGAAACAATTACTTTACGGTTTATAGTCATCCCGAAAAAATAAAGGATTTAAAAGAAAACAATAATTGGCTAAAGGCCATTTAAAAATATTGATATGTCAAAAAACTTAAGTGAATTATCCGGAAGAAAAGGTTTAACCGAAAACTTGTTTGAGGAATTGGGCGTTGCTGCTAAACGCACCGGCACACCTTCAAAAGCCGAAATGGAAAAACTGGCTAACGAATTTTTAATTGGTAAAGCGAATGTATACGGTGCTGCCAGCTTCTATGATTTTTTGAGAGAAGAGAACAAGGGAAAGAAAGTTTATATATGCAATGGTAGCTCTTGTTTAACAGCGGGAACTCAGGAAGGATTAAGAAAAAAATTAGAACGTAATTTCAAAAAAGATGAAATAGGAGAGATGTGTTGTATGGGTCGTTGTCACGAAAACAACACGTTTAATTATAATGGAAAAAATTACTCAGGAACCGACATTTCTAAAATTGCGCAAATAAAAAAGGGTAAGTTTAAGAGTGAAGGTACTTACAATACCACTCACATCGGTACTCAAGTTCTAACCGGACATTTTCCGGGTATTGATGAATATTATTTTACATTAGGTGAAGCTCTGAAACGTTCACCGGATGATTTACTGAATGAGTTAAAAGATTCAGGGTTACGCGGACGAGGCGGTGCCGGATTTCCAATATCTTTTAAATTGGAATCGTGCAAAAACACAGAAGGAAAAATAAAATTCATTGTGTGTAATGCCGATGAAGGTGATCCGGGCGCTTATTCCGATCGTTATTTATTAGAACAACAACCGCATTCTGTATTGTTAGGAATGATGATTGCCGGCTATATCACTGGTGCAAATACCGGAGTTCTTTACATCCGTGCCGAGTATCCGGAAGCGATTGAAATAACGCAAAAAGCGATTGATGATTTACGCACGAAAAAATTACTGGGCGAGAATATACTTGGTGCAAATTTCAATTACGATTTTAAGATTATCCGTGCACAAGGCGCCTACATTTGCGGCGAAGAAACTGCTTTATTAAATTCAATTGAAGGACAACGTCCAGAAGTTCGTGTTCGTCCCCCGTTTCCTACTCAGCAAGGTTTATTTAATAAACCAACTGTAGTAAACAATGTGGAAACATTAGCATGCATTCCGTACATCATTAAAAACGGCGGTAAACAATTTGCTTCGATTGGCCGCGGAAGATCCACCGGTACTAAATTAGTTTCTCTGGATAGTTTCTTTAATAAACCCGGCGTTTATGAAGTGGATATGGGTACTCCACTCGACGTAGTTTTTAAAAAGTTAGGCGGAGGATTTAATAGAAAAGTAAAAGCCATGCACATTGGCGGACCATTAGGAGGGTTAGTTCCATTAACTAAAGTGAAAAACTTAACGGTAGATTTTGAATCCTTTGCGGAAAATGGATTTTTATTAGGTCATGCTTCAGTAGTTTGTTTACCTGAAAAATTTCCTATCATAAAATACATTGAGCATCTGTTTCAATTTACGGCACATGAAAGTTGTGGAAAATGTTTCCCGTGTCGCTTAGGTTCTACCCGAGGATATGAGCTCATCAACAAAGCACGTACTTCCAAATACAAAATTGAAAAAGAATTGCTTAATGATTTATTGGAAACCATGGAGACCGGGTCGTTGTGCGCATTAGGAGGTGGATTACCATTACCAATAAAAAATGCTTTGCAATACTTCGATAAAGAATTAAAACAATATTTCACTAAATAAATTACGCTATGAGCAAAAACATTGCCTACATCGATAATAAGCCTTACGAGATTAACGAAGGCGAAACGATTCTTGCGTTTTTAAAAAGAAATTTCGGAAAGGACTATGTTCCCACACTCTGCGATGCGCCTAATCTTGATCCCTTTGGTTCATGCCGTGTTTGCAGTGTTGATGTGGCATTGAAGGAAAATGGTCCTGTGAAGTCACAAGCGTCTTGTCATACACCGGTGATGGCAGGATCATACATTTTCCCGCATTCAGAACGCATTCAGAAATTGCGGAGAAATATTGTGGAATTAGTTTTAACGGATCATCCGCTTGACTGTTTAACGTGTGAAGTAAATAATAATTGCGAACTGCAAACGGTAGCCGCAAAGGTAGGGGTGCGCGACGTTAGATATCCGGAAGGCAAAAATCATCTAGATAGAAAAAAAGATTTAAGTCATGCGTATATGACTTCCGATTTTTCTAAATGTATTAACTGTTTCCGTTGTGTGCGAGCCTGCGATGAAGTGCAAGGAGAATTTGTATTGAGCATGGCAGGTCGTGGTTTTGATGCGCATATCATTAAAGGATTAGATACAACTTTCGAAAAATCAGATTGTGTAAGTTGCGGTGCGTGTGCACAGGCTTGTCCTACCTCAGCCATCTCAGATATTTTTGAATCAAAGTCTGTAGCGAACCTGAATAAGACACGCACGGTATGTACATATTGTGGTGTAGGTTGTAATTTGGAAGTGGCCTCACAGGGAGGAAAAGTGAAATCCATTCAGGCACCGGTTGAAGCAGAAGCGAATCAAGGTCATACTTGTTTGAAAGGTCGTTTTGCTTTTTCGTTTTATAATCATCCGGAGCGATTACGTACACCGTTAATTAAACGTAATGGTAAATTTGAATCGGCAACTTGGGATGAGGCGTATGATTTTATTGCCAATAAGCTCACTGAAATAAAAAATAAGAATGGTGCAGATGCCATTGCGGGAATTTCATCCGCACGTTGTACTAACGAAGAAAATTATTTAATGCAGAAATTTATTCGCGCCGTAATTGGCACGAATAACATCGATAGTTGTGCACGTGTATGTCACTCGCCAACCGCATTAGGTATGCAAAGAACATTTGGAACAGGCGCTGCTACCAATTCTATTAAAGATTTGAAATACACGGATTGCATCATGGTTATTGGTGCTAATCCAACCGATGCGCATCCTGTAACAGGCGCGAAAATTAAGCAACAAGCCATGAAGGGTAAAACACTAATTGTGATTGACCCTCGTCGTACTGAGTTAGCAAAATATGCTCAATACCATTTACAATTACGCCCGGGTACGAATGTTGCACTTCTTAATATGATGTTGTATTACATCATAACAGAAGGATTAGAAGATAAAGATTTTATAAGTGGACGCACGGAAGGTTATGACGACTTTAAACAGCAAGTATTAAAACAAGATATTAATGAACTTGAAAAAGTAACCGGCGTTAAAAAAGAATTAGTGCGTGAGGCAGCGATAACTTATGCGAAGGCAGAGCGTGCCATGTCGTTTCATGGATTAGGTGTTACAGAACATTCTCAGGGAACTTATACTGTGATGTTAATTGCCGACTTAGCCATGATAACAGGAAACATTGGTAAACGTGGTGTTGGTGTTAATCCATTGCGCGGACAAAACAATGTACAAGGTGCAGCGGACATGGGATGTCAGCCTCATCAAGGAGCAGGTTATTTGGATGTCACCGATCCGAATAATCATAAGTTGTATGAAGATTTTTATGGAGCGAAATTACCGGATTATATCGGCTATAAAATTCCGCAAATGTATGATGCGGCATTAGAAGGAAAACTGAAAGCTTTATGGGCCATAGGTGAAGACATGGCGCAAACCGATCCTAACACACATCATGTGGTAAATGCATTGAGTAAACTCGATTTATTTGTGGTGCAGGAATTATTCATGACTGAGACAGCCAAGCTTGCACATGTAGTATTACCGGGTGCATCATTCTTGGAAAAGAGCGGAACGTTTACCAATGGTGAGCGAAGAATACAACGCGTGCAAAAAGTAGTAGAGCCGGTTGAAGGCACAAAGCCCGACGGACAAATTATTGTAGACATCATGAACCGCATGGGTTACAAGCAGGAAGATTACAATCCGGCCACTTTATTGGAAAATGAAATTTCAAAGATTGTTCCATTCTTTGCCGGTGTTAAGTGGGAATTACTTGGTGATAATGGCTTACAATGGCCGGTAGCAAAAGATGGAACTGATTCTGATTTATTGCACATTAACGAATTTAAGCGCGGAAAAGGAAGATTCATTCATAACAGTTGGTCAGAAACCAAAGAGTTGGTGGAGAACGGTAATGAATTTCCATATATCATTACAACCAATCGCGAGTTAGAGCATTATAATTGTGGTGCTATGACGCGTCGTACCAATAATGCAAAAATATTAAAGGAAGATTATTTAATGATCAATCCTTCAGACGCTAAAAAACATTTAATTAATAATGGGGATATGGTGTGTGTGATCAGTGCTCGTGGTAAGGTGGATGTGAAAGCACGCTTGACCGATGAGGTAAAGCCGGGCATTTTAAGTTCTACTTTTCACTTCCCTGAAATCATGATGAATAATATTACTTCAAGCGTACATGATTCTGAGGCTATGTGTCCGGAGTACAAAGTTGTGGCCGTAAACATTCGAAAAAGTAAAGGAAAGTTTAAAAATCAGAAGAATTAACAGGGTTAAATGCCTCACTAAATGAAAACAAAAACGGCTGCCTAAAAGACAGCCGTTTTTTGTGGTACCGTAGGGAGTCGAACCCCAAACCTTCTCATCCGTAGTGAGATGCTCTATCCAGTTGAGCTACGGAACCAATTTTTAAGATTCGTTGAGTGGCGAGGTATTACTCGCCATCGCAAGTTAACCTCGCGACTACAGAACCAAAAATATCGGCTGCAAATATACACTATTTTCTAGTTGATAGCAAGAATTTCCTTAACCATGGCCGGATTATTTGTGATAATGCCATCAATCTTCCTCTTTTTCAGCTTTCTGGCCCATTTGGCATTATTTACCGTCCAGGCGTACACGGTTTTCCCTTCCTTATGAAGTTTACGAATCAGTCGCTTGGAGGTGAATCTGTAATAGGAATTAACGCCCTGCCAATTTTTAAAATTGTCTTTATCCCACCTTCCTGAAAAGGTAAAGCTTCCCAAAGGCAATCTGAAAACGATTAATTTTTGCAGCTTAGCTCCGGTTTTTTGTTCCTGTAACTGTAATAAAGATTTTTTATCAAAGGAATGAATTACATCCACCCAACTCTCAGCTTTGTTTTGCTGAATAATTTCAAGAATGTTTTTTTCGATTCCCGGATAATACGCGTTGCCCTTTTTTAATTCTATTAATAATTTACATCGTCCATTGATGAGCTTAATGGCTGAATCGAGTGTAGGAGGAGAAAACGTTTGCCCTTTTATTTTTAACTCTAAAAATTCACTAAGCTTTAGTTCCTTTATCAAAACCTTTTTATTCTTATTGATTTTATTCGGCAATTCGCAGGTTCTGTTAACACTTAAATCGTGCATGATAACCACTTTCCCGTCTGAAGTTTGATGCACATCCGTTTCAATATAATCTGCCCCGGCTTTAATGGCTTCTTCAAATGCCGGAAGTGTATTCTCAGGTGCAATTTCACTGGCTCCTCTGTGTGCTATGACTAAAATCTGCGAATGAAATGGATTAAACACAAGAACAGATATAAATATGTAGAAGGCTTTTTTCAATTAAGTACAATATTATAAATTACCTTTTGTTTCATCGGCATAAAAGCTAAATATTTAGTAACTTGCATCGAAATTTATACTATGCAATCAGTTATTGAAGCGGCCTGGACTAACCGCGAATTATTAAAAGAAGCCTCCACTCAAAAAGTAATTAACGAGGTAATTGAATTATTGGATAAAGGTACTTTGCGTGTGGCTGAGCCATTGAGCGATGGTAGTTGGAAGGTTAATGATTGGGTGAAGAAAGCAGTTATTATGTACTTCCCAATTAGAAAAATGGAAACTATTGAGGTCGGTCCGTTTGAGTTTCATGATAAAATGGCGCTTAAAAAGGATTATGCGAAGTTAGGTGTGCGTGTAGTGCCTCATGCTATAGCACGATATGGTTCTTATTTAGCACCTGGCGTAATTATGATGCCAAGTTATGTAAACATCGGCGGTTATGTAGATAGCGGAACGATGGTGGATACCTGGGCAACAGTGGGAAGTTGTGCACAGATAGGAAAAAATGTTCATTTGAGTGGTGGGGTAGGAATTGGCGGAGTGTTAGAGCCGGTGCAAGCTGCTCCGGTAATAATTGAAGATGATTGTTTCGTTGGTTCGCGTTGTATTGTGGTAGAAGGCGTAAGAGTAGGGAAGCAGGCGGTTTTGGGAGCGAATGTGGTATTAACGATGTCGACAAAAATTATTGATGTGACAGGTAAGGAGCCAATTGAAACGAAAGGCTTTGTTCCGGAGCGATCAGTTGTAATTCCGGGTTCTTATACAAAGCAATTTGCCGCAGGTGAATATCAGGTGCCATGCGCTTTAATTATTGGTAAAAGAAAAGAAAGTACAGATTTAAAAACCTCCTTAAATGATGCTCTTCGTGAGCATAATGTAGCTGTGTAATGGTATATGTTTTGCTTGGTATATTCATAGTGCATTTCTTGGCCGACTTTGTGTTTCAAACATCACAAATGGCAACCGGGAAAAGTAAAAGTTTAAAATGGCTGAGTATACACGTTGGTGTTTATGCTTTGGTTTCATTGATAAGCTTTTTTATCCTGGCAAAATTTCTTGATAATTATTACATGGCCTTTGCATGGTGGATTGGTAACGTGGCTTTACATTTTGTAACAGATTTCATTACGTCAAAAATCACTTCTAAATTCTGGGAGTCGAAAAATTACCGTTTGTTTTTTGTGATGATAGGATTAGATCAATTAATACATAATTTATGTTTGGTAGGAACGTTATATGCAGTAAAAACGTTTATCCACATGATTTAGTAATTTGAAAAACGATTTTAAAAATATCTTAGTTATACAAACGGCATTTATCGGCGATGCTATTTTAGCCAGTTCGGTACTTGAAAAATTACATGCTTCTTTTCCAAACGCGTCACTCTCTATTTTGGTGCGAAAAGGAAATGAATCTCTCTATACTCAGCATCCTTATTTAAAGGAAGTACTGATTTGGAATAAGCAAGAAGGTAAATACGCATCCCTTTTCAAACTCAGAAAGCAAATAAAAAATAATCATTACGATGCGGTGATTAATTTGCATCGTTATGCGAGCTCCGGATTTCTTACCACATTTTCAGGCGCGAAAATGAAAGCCGGATTTGATAAAAACCCTTTTTCATTTTTATTTACAAAAAAAGTAAAGCATGTTATTGGTGACGGACGACATGAAACTGAACGTTATAATTCTTTAATCGAAGAAATTACTGATAAGCGTGTGGCGCGACCAAAATTATATCCATCAAAGGAAGATTTTGACAAAGTAGCTGCATATAAAATCGGTAAATATGTTTGCATGTCACCTTCGTCGGTTTGGTTTACCAAGCAATTACCCGAGGGAAAATGGATTGAATTAATTAATCTTCTGTCATCAGATGTTACTGTTTATTTGTTAGGAGCCAAAGGGGATATTGAATTGTGCAATCGAATTAAATCGCAAGATAGCAGGGCCAACACAAAAGTATTAGCAGGCGAATTAAATTTATTGCAATCTGCAGCGTTGATGAAGGACGCGCAAATGAATTATGTAAACGACAGCGCCCCTTTACATTTATGTTCTGCCATGAACGCGCCTGTTACCTCATTTTTTTGCTCTACTGTTCCAGCATTTGGATTTACGCCTTTGTCTGATCAGACAAAAATTGTTGAGGTGAAAAATCTGAATTGCCGTCCTTGCGGTTTACACGGATATAAATCATGCCCTAAAGGACATTTCAAGTGTGGTAATGAAATGGATGTAAAAGGTCTGTGATTATTCTACCACAGTTACAATAAACTTTTCCTGCTGAATGGTGTCTTGTTGTTGACGCTTGAAAAAATAAAGCGTATCTGTTCCTTTATTCTTTGCCAAGAAATTAAAATAAATGCCTTTTTCATTTCCGTGCCAAACCGAATTGAGAGCTTCAACGGCTACAAATTGTTTTTGTGTAGCGTGCCAAAACGAAGTCTCATTGTGGTTTTCAGGAAGGATAACGCAGAATTTTTCTCCTTGTTTTATTTCATTTTTTTGAGGGAAGGGATTTTTTATTTCCTGAAAAGAACAAGCCTGTAAAATAAAAAGGAGAAAAAGCACAACGGCCTTTTCTCCTCTTAATTGTTTAAATTTATTCAGCATTATTTCGCGTAAGAAGTTGCTCTTGTTTCACGGATCACAGTTACTTTTACCTGACCCGGATATGTCATCTCCGTTTGAATTTTCTGAGAAATATTAAATGCCAACTCTTCTGCTTTAGCATCGGTTACTTTTTCACTTGTAACAATAACACGTAATTCGCGGCCGGCCTGAATAGCATATGTTTTTTCTACACCATCGTAGGATAAAGCAAGTGCTTCCAGATCCTTTAAACGCTTCATGTATTGTTCCGCAATTTCGCGACGGGCACCTGGACGGGCACCGCTAATAGCATCACACACCTGAATGATTGGTGAGTATAATGAAGTCATTTCAATTTCGTCGTGGTGAGCACCAATGGCATTGCAAACTTCCGCTTTCTCTTTGTATTTCTCAGCGAGTTTCATACCAAGGATTGCGTGTGGTAATTCAGGCTCATCATCAGGTACTTTTCCAATATCATGTAATAAGCCAGCACGTTTCGCCACCTTAGGATTGAGTCCCATTTCGCTAGCCATGATAGCACAAAGATTAGCTACCTCGCGTGAGTGTTGCAATAAATTTTGTCCGTAAGAAGAACGGTATTTCATACGTCCCACCATACGGATTAGTTCAGGATGTAAACCATGAATACCTAAGTCGATGCAAGTACGTTTACCGGTTTCAATGATTTCTTCTTCAATCATTTTTTTCGTTTTCTCAACTACTTCTTCAATACGCGCAGGGTGAATACGTCCGTCGCTTACTAATTGATGTAAAGCTAAACGGGCAATTTCACGACGGATAGAATCGAAGCAAGAAAGAGTAATAGCATCCGGAGTATCGTCTACAATAATCTCTACACCGGTTGCCGCTTCAAGGGCACGGATGTTACGACCTTCACGTCCGATGATTCTACCCTTCATTTCATCACCTTCAATATGGAAAACAGTAACTGAATTCTCGATAGCAGTTTCAGTGGCAACACGCTGAATGGATTGAATAACGATACGCTTCGCTTCTTTGTTAGCGGTCATTTTCGCTTCATCCATAATATCTTTAATGTAAGCCATAGCCTGTGTTTTTGCTTCGGCTTTTACACTTTCCACTAATTGAGCTTTTGCATCATCGGCTTTTAATCCGGAAACTTTCTCAAGCATTTCAACTTGTCGGCGGTGTAATTTTTCCACCTCTTCGTTACGTTGCTTATAAAGTTCGATTTGCTGACTAGCCTGATTCTTTAAATTTTCGAGCTCCTTATCTTTGCGGTTATTCTCTTCAATCTTTTTCGAAAGCTCGTTTTCCTTTTGCTTTAACTTGTTTTCTGTTTGTGAAATCTGGTGATTTTTTTCTTGCACCGACTTATCATGTTCAGATTTAAGTTGAAGGAATTTTTCTTTGGCTTGTAAAATTTTCTCCTGTTTAAGAGCTTCCGTTTTTACTTCAGCTTCCTTAATAATGTTTTCCTTTTCTTTTTGCGCGGTTCGGTTAAGGCGCGAGTTGGCAATTATAAAGCCAACAATCAGCCCGAGGATAAGGCCCCCGGCAATAATGCTGATTTCTATAATGTTTAAGTCTAAATTCATTTTTTCTAAATTTTTAGTTTTAGTACAACCTTTCGGCAATCAACCTCACAATCCCACAAAATAAAAACGCACAAACTTTATTTCGATGAAACGATAATAAAATTTGTGCGTGATAAAATTGTGTAGCCCGTGGCTATTATTCGTCTATTTTTTTAATGCTATCGAGATGTTCTTGTAACATCATCTCCACATCAATTAATAGTATCTTAAAATGGCTTAATTCTTTTTCGGCTTCTTCAGCTTTCTGATAATATTGAGAAACAAGCTGCAACATTACCATCGCCAAAACATCCTTTTTATCCTTAACTGCATAAGTTTTTTCAAACTCATCAATTTTAGTATTTATTAAACTAACAACCCTTACTACGTTTTCCTCGTCTTCGGCTTTGATTTTCAGGGGATATAATCCCCCTGCAATTTCTACTTTTATACTAACCTCATTCATTGAAAACAGTTAGGGCGTTAAAAATTAAGCACTTAGTAAAGCAATACACTTATCAATTTCACGCACCAATTCGTTAATTTGTTTCTTCATGGAACTGCTGTCACTCAAGTTACCATTGGAAGACTTTGCTAATATAATATTCTTCCTGTGATTATTCAAATCGTTAACATCAATATTCTGACTATCAACATGTTGAGAAATACCACTAATCACATCATTCATTTTTAACAACTGTTCAGCCATTTGTTCCTTCTCATTCAACAAATTTAAACGCTCATCATTTAATGCATCAATTTGTTTGAATAAGCGATCGATATATTCATCCTGATCGTTTGAACTAGTAGTTGAAGAAGTCATTTCCGCCATTCTACTCTCGTAATCTGAAATTTTAGAATTTAGATTTTCAATTTCAGATTTAAAGTTACCTACTGTTGAGTTTAACTCTTCTAATTGAAAGATTAAGCTTTCATTTTCTGCACTGATAGTATTGTACTTGTTTTCCCAGTTTGAAATTTCTTCTGCAGATGATGAAGCACTTTCTAATTTAGCTACAAGTTCGATGTTTTCAGATTTTACTTGTGTTAACTCATTACTTAGTGCGGCATTGTTAGCCGATAAAGTAGTGATTTCATAGTTTTTAGAATTTAATACTTCTTTTAATTCTGAAACACGTGATTCAATTCCGGAATTAGATTCTTCTAATTCTGCTTTTAATAAGGCTAATTCAGATTCTTGAGCTTCCAACTTTTCCTGGGCTGAATCAATTTCTGAGATTAAGCTAGTATTTTCATTTAATAATTTCTGGAACTCAATATCCTTATTTTGTAATTGTTGTTGCGTAATGATTTCCAATTCGTTTTTGAAACTCTCAAACGACGCTTCTTTTTCACTCCACTCAGAAATGTTCTTACTTAATTCATTATTTAATCTTTCGATTTCAGACTTAGTATATCCTAATTCTGCCGATTTTGATGAAACACTTGAATTTAATTCGGCAATCGTATTGTTTTTAACTTCTAAATCTGACTCTAATGCACTAATAGTTTCTGTTAAACGGGATAATTCAGCCGTTAAATTTTGAACTTGCTCACTTTGCGATTGTAATTGTGAAGCTTTGTAAGTTTCAAATTCAGAAGTTAGGCTGTTATACTTTTCAGTTTGAGCAGTAATTTCAGAGTTTTTGATTTCAATTTCACGGGCTAAGTCTTCAATTTTTGTGTTTTGCCCATCAATATGGTGAATCATTTCACGGATTTTCTCCTTGAAATGCTCATTCTCAATCACAAACTTATTTAACTCTTCAGTTAATTTACTGTTTTGCTTATTCGAATGTATTAATGTATTAGAAAGCTTGCTTTCATATTCAGCTTTTACTGACTCTACATCCGAGCTTGCTAAAGACTTTAACTCATTAATCTGACTCTCAAAACCGGCTTTTAAAGATTCCATATTACTTTCGGCCAAAGCATTTAATTCTGCAATGCGCCCTTCGTAAGTTGAAATCAATTCTTGTTCCTTATTAGTAAACTCAGAAGTTAAACTTTCAATAGTACTGTTATATTCTGATGTTAAAGTGCTCTTTTGATTTTCGATAGCCGACTCTAATTCAGAAATTCTGGATTCATACGAAGAAGTGCTTTCGTTTAAAGAAGCTGTTAAGCTGTCTTCCAAACGTTTTAATTTGCCTTCGTACTCGTTTGTTAAGGTTTCAATTTGTGAAGAAGTTGAACTTGATGTTTCAGAAATGCGACTTTCGTAGTTAGACTTAATAGTCTCAATTTGCTGGAAGTATTCACTTCTTAAGTTACTGATTTCTGATTCGTGCTTTGAAGTTAATTCAATCTCTTTATCTAATAAAAGCTGGCTAAGCTCATTAATCTTTAATTCATATTCATCACGTATGCCAATTTCGCGGTAGTGGCCATTAGAACGTAATTCATCAATTTGTGTAGTTAATTCTTTTTTAACCGCATCTAATTCTTCATACGAAGCTGTTTTTACCGATTCTATACGCGCTTCATATTCCGCAGCAATTCCATCCATTTGAGATTTTAACGACTCAATTTCGCTTAAGTAATTATTTATCTCTTCTTGTTTGGCTTGTAATTGCTCTTTAATGCTTGCGCGTAGTTCTTTAAATGCAGCTAATTCAGCTTTATAATTCTGATTATCGCGATCAAGCACTTCCATCTTCGTATTTAATACATCAATGGTTACTTGTAAACGTTTACAGTCTTCGTCGCGTTCAATCAGTTGATTACGGTAATCACTTAAAGAACGTTTCAAATCATTATACTCTTTTCTAAGAGCTAAATCATTATCGAAAACTTGTTTTAAATCGGATTTTAAATTTTCTGCATTCATGCGATTATATTTTTTTGCGAAATTGTTAATTAACTTTTGCTAAAAATAGATAAGATATCAAGGCGAAACCTTTTGCGAATAATTATGTCTCAACACGTTAATGTTAATTAAGTGCATCTGTAATTAAATATCGATTGTTAATAAAGTTGATTGCTTCCGATTCAACTTTACACCCTTCGATGAGGGTTTAGCTGCTTTAATTTTCGTTAATTTGCATTACAAAACAATTGGTATGATTCCATTTTCGCCACCACGCATCGATGATGAAATTTGCAACGAGGTAGTCGCTGCTCTTAAGTCGGGTTGGATTACAACAGGTCCGCGCACCAAAGAATTTGAAAAGCAAATTACTTCCTACTGCGGTAACAAGAACACGCTTTGTTTAAACTCCGCAACAGCTGGTCTTGAAATCATATTAAGATGGTTTGGTGTTGGTCCGGGCGATGAGGTTATTCTTCCTGCTTATACTTATAGCGCTACTGCAAATGTAATTATGCATTGTGGTGCAACTCCGATATTTACAGATGTTAATGAAAGTGATTTTAATATCAATGTGGAGGCGATCGAAAAGGCTATTACGTCAAAAACAAAAGTAATTATGCCGGTTGATTTTGCAGGATGGCCTAGCGATTTTGATGCGATTAATAATCTATCTGAGAAGTATCGTTCAAAGTTTATTGCAGCAAACGATATCCAAAAACAACTCGGACGCATCTTAATATTATCGGATGCTGCTCATTCATTTGGCGCTTCCTATAAAGGAAAGAAAACCGGCTCTTTGTGTGATGTTTCTGTGTTTTCTTTTCATGCCGTAAAAAATCTAACAACTGCCGAAGGCGGTGCTGTTGCCTTAAACCTTCCGGCTCCTTTTAATAATGAAGAGGTATATAAATACTTATGCATTAAAACACTTCACGGACAAAACAAAGATGCTTTAGCCAAAACACAAAAAGGGAACTGGAAATATGATGTGATTGAAGCCGGCTATAAATGCAACATGACGGATATTGCTGCAGCTATCGGCTTAATTGAATTAAAGCGATATGATAATGATACTTTAGTGCGTCGCCGCGAAATTTTTGATCGCTATTCGGATGGTTTTAAAAACGATACACGGTTTATCTTACCTATTTATCAAACCAAAGAAAAAACCGGATGTTATCATTTATATCCTTTAAGGATTAAAAATATAACTGAAGAGCAGCGTGATTTAATCATAAAAGAAATTTTTGATCAGGATGTTTCGGTGAACGTGCATTTTATTCCCGTGCCAAGCATGAGTTATTATAAAGGCCTGGGATATTCCATTCAAAACTATCCGCAAACGTATAAAAATTACAGTTGCGAAATTTCTTTGCCTGTGTATTACGACTTGGATAACAACAAGGTAGACACGGTAATTAAAGCAGTACTACATGCGGTAAATAAGGTGTTGTGCTAAAAAGATTATTTGATATTATCTGTTCTTTAGTCGGGATTATATTCCTCTTCCCTGTATTTGTTATCATAGTTTTGGCTATCGTTATTAATTCCGGGTTCCCGATTTTTTATTTCCAAACCAGAGTCGGGAAGAATAACCGAGATTTTAAATTATTTAAGTTTAGAACCATGCGTACTGATGCCGATAAAAAGGGATTGTTAACTGTTGGAGGTCGCGACCCTAGAGTAACACCGGTTGGGTATTATTTGCGGAAATTTAAATTGGATGAATTGCCTCAGCTTTTTAATGTATTATTCGGAAGCATGAGTTTAGTAGGACCACGACCGGAAGTCCGTAAATATGTGGAGATGTATAACGAAGAACAAAAAAGGGTTTTAGAAGTAAAGCCAGGAATTACCGATTACGCCTCCTTGGAATACATCAACGAAAATGAATTATTGGCAAAGTCGGAGAACCCTGAACAAACCTATATTCAGGAAATCATGCCTGCTAAACTGAAACTAAACATGCGTTATATAGAGGAAACGGGATTGTTAACCGATTTAACCATCATTACACGTACTGTTCAGAAAATTGTGAGTGGCAATTAAATGTTTTTGAGAAGCGACTTAAGCTCGTTTACTTTCTCAACATAACCTAGTTTTTCATAAGAATAAACCAGATTGTGAAGCATGCGCTTCATGATATCGAGGTTACTGCACGGAAGATAATATTTGTTCTCCGGTTCAATATTAAGTTGTTTTAAGAAGGAATCTATATCGCCTTGATTAAAGATAAGGCCTTTACTAAATGGATTGATATAGAATAAAATGTTATCGGATAAAGTCTTATGATTGGTGTCGTACAGATTAGCGAAATCGTTTACATAAGCCAAAACAAAATGCTGAGGTAAATTAACCCCGTATACCGGAATATTCAGCTCTTTACACACCAAGGCATAAACAACACTTAACATAACCGGATTCCCTTTCTTAGTTTCAAGCACTACATTTAAAAAGGAATTTTGCGGAGCATGATAATTAGTGATATTGCCACTAAACTGATGTACTTCAAATAAGATGTGGTTAATGATTTTAACTTTTTCAAGTCCGGTTAAATCATCATGAATTTCCAACCACACATCTTGTTTGATTTGCTGAAGTTGCTTCTTTAATTTGTTTTCATCCAAATCAGGATATTGGTAACGTGCTAAAATGCACATTCCTTTAAACAGATCTTCTTGTTCGTGTTCGGCCCAATTACGAAGTGCTTTATTTAAAGCTTCAAAATTGATGTTGTGGATAATGCCTTCGATGCGTTTTTGCATCAGCATGTCGAAACTATTTTCCCAGGCAGTCTCTAAATGTGGGATGGCCGGAGGGCCAAGCATAATGAAACGTTCTTTTACCTGCGTATAGATGGTTTCATCCGGGTCGTCGAGCAAAGTAATTAAGGCAATTACTTCCTTTAAGTTCATTTGGTTTTTACCTGCTCTCATAGTTTAACAGAAACAAAAATAGCCCAAGTGCTTGGGCCATTTGAAGAGCAGTTTATTATTTTTTAACAATCAGGCTGTTAATCGCTCTAAACTATTTTTTATTAATAACTCTACGCTTTGCTTGTAATCTTTGGTAAACTCTTTCCTTACTCGGTTGGCAATAATGACGCAAGCTGTTAGGCAATTGTGACCCAACATCTTCCCTAAACCATAAATAGCTGAGGTTTCCATTTCGAAGTTGGTAATCTGCAAACCGTTATAATTAAAGGCAGTAAGCAAGTCATTCAGATTTTTGGAACTGGCTTTTAAACGAATCTCGCGACCTTGCGGACCATAAAATCCGGGCGCGGTGGCGGTTATACCAACATGGTTTCCGCTTTTAAAAAGTTCGAGTAATTTTTCGGAGCCCTTCACGCAATAAGGATAAGGTAAATTACTCTGCCAGTTCACATGTTTAATAAAAGCATCACTGATGTTGTTTTCGCAAACATTTTCCCAGCCTTCATAAAAATTCAGTAATCCATCTAATCCTAATCCATGCGAACTAACAACAATTCCATTCACCGGAATATTTCCCTGTAAAGCCCCACTGGTTCCAAAGCGAATGATATTTAAACTGCGAAGAGTAGGGTTTAGTTCACGTGTTTCCGGATTGATATTTACAGCAGCATCCAGTTCGTTCATGACAATATCAATATTGTCAGTTCCTATACCTGTTGAAAGTACGGTAACTCGTTTTCCGTTAAACCAACCGGTATGTGTAATAAATTCGCGGTGTTCGGTTTTAAAATCTATTTTGCTGAAGAAGCTGCTGATTTGAGCTACGCGTCCCTGATCACCTACAACAATAACCGTATCGGCAATGTCTTCATTTTTCAAATTGATGTGATATACACGTTTGTCTTCCGTTAAAATCAATTCGGTTTCCGCAAATCTCATAATGTTATGTATTAATTAAATCAATAATGTATTTATAGAAAATGATGGTTCCGCAAAACGCGGCAATAATAGCTCCGATTAAAGTAGCGCCGGCAGAGATGTCTTTTATTTGGCCTGCAATTTTGTTTTTCTCCGGACTTACATAATCCACCCATCTTTCTATAGCTGTGTTAATCATTTCGAGGGAAAGGACTAAGCCGATATTTAAAATAAGAATCAGCCATTCAAAAGAAGTTACCTTAAAATAAGTGCCTGCAATAATGACTAAAGTAGCGGCAATAAGATGAATTTTAAAATTCCTTTCCTCTAAGCATACACTTATTCCCCAAATTGCATATTTAAAAGATTTCAACAAGATATAATCGGCTCATAAAGATAATCTTATTATTTCAAAAATGAGGCTTTTTGTCTATGTAAAAGTGTATATTTACTAAGGTATTTTAAATAAATAAAAACCGGAAAAATGATGAGAAAATTTGGCTTTTTTGTTGGGATGTTATTTGCCGCAAATGTGTTTGCTCAGAGCGGCGAAGATAAGTCTCTTGCAGTGGAAGCAGAAGAAAAAATGAAGGCAGGTAATTACGAGGATGCCCTGGAAGACTATTTACAGTTACTTTCCGGCGACGCGAAGAACGAGATTTATAATTATAACGCGGGAGTATGTTATCTAAATACAAATATTAATAAAGCCAAGGCGGTGCCTTATTTGGAAATAGTGACACGTAAGGAAAAGCATAATCCCAATGCCGACTTTTTATTAGGACGCGCTTACCAATATGCAAATCGTTTTGAGGATGCCATTCAGAGTTTTAATAAATTCAAGGAATTATCAAAAGGTTCTTCTGATAATTTAAGTGCCGTTGAGCAGGAAATTCAATACTGTTTAAATGCAAAGGAGCTTATTAAGTTTCCAGTGGATGTGATGTTTCAATCTTTAGGTAAAAACATTAATTCGCCTTTTTCAGATTATTATCCATTTGTTACCGATGATGAAGCTTACATGGTTTTTAATTCGAAGCGACCCGTAAAAAAAGATGCTCAGAAATTAGAGAATGCTCAATATCAAAACTCCATTTTTTTATCGAAAGTAGTGAATGGTTCTTATGCAGAGGCTACTGTTATTGGTGAACCGATTTGTGAAGGTAATACCGGGGAAGAAGTAATTGGCATGAGCGGCAAGGGAGATATATTGCTCATTTATAAAGCGGATAAAAGCGGCAAGGGAAGAATTTATATCAGTAAAATGAATGCGCAGGGTTATTTCTCTAAACCGGATTTATTACCTGAGCCAATTAATGGACAAGGTGATGAAATTGCTGCCTGTATTTCGGCTGATGGTAACGAAATTTATTTTGCCAGCGACCGAAAGGGAGGATTTGGCGGAACCGATATTTACGTATGTCGTAAATTACCAAACGGTAAATGGAGTGATATTAAAAATTGTGGAGTAGGAGTAAACACTCCCATGAATGAAGATTTTCCTAATTTATCTCCTGACGGAAAAACACTTTATTTCAGTTCTAAAGGCCATGCAAGTATGGGTGGTTACGATATTTTTAAAGCCACTTTAGATGAGGAACAAAAGCGCTTTGTTAATCCAAGGAATTTGGGATATCCTATCAATACCTCTTATGATGATATGAATTTCCGTATTTCCAAATCAGGTAAGTATGGCTATTTAGCTTCTGTTCGCGGAGGTGGAACGGGAGATAACGATATTTACCGCGTTTCATTTAATGATGCAGATGTAGATTATACCGTTGTAATCGGACAACTCACATCGAAAGACAAATCAGAAATTAATTACCGTGATGTTTTTATGACCGTGAATGATATGGTAACGAATGAGGTCATCGGTAATTACATGCCAAATCCTGCGAATGGGAGATGTATCATCATTTTACCTCCCGGAAAATATAATTTAAATGTGGAAGCTCCCGGTTTCCAAAATTTAACTTTACCAATTCAGATTTACGATAAATCATCTTATCAATCACAAAAGAATTTAGTAATTGAACTTAAAAAGTAAGACTTATGGTACACAACATGTCACAAACCAACTCTCTGTTTACTCGTTACATTAACGAAATCAGAGATAAAGAAATTCAGAAAGACTCCATGCGTTTCAGAAGGAATTTGGAGAGAATGGGCGAAATTTATGCCTATGAAATTTCTAAAACATTGCAATATGTTCCCTGCGAAACGACTACGCCGCTTGGTGTAGCCGAATCATTCGAATTAAAGGAAGAGCCAATCATTGCTACCATTTTGCGTGCAGGTTTACCTCTTCATTTTGGTATTTTGAATTTTTTCGACAGAGCAGAAAATGCATTTATCAGCGCATACCGCAAACATCATAAGGATAATTCGTTTGAAATTGCATTAGAATACGTTGCAGCTCCCGATATAAATGATAAGGTACTTATTCTATGTGATCCGATGTTGGCAACAGGTTCATCCATGACTTTAACCTATAAGCAACTTTTATTACGCGGTAAACCAAAGCACACACATTTGGTTTCGCTTATTGCAAGCAAGCAAGGTGTTGATTATGTAAAAACACATATGCCGGATACTAATTTTACATTATGGTGTGGTGCCATTGATGAAGAGTTAACAGCGCACGCGTATATTGTTCCGGGCTTGGGTGATGCCGGAGATTTGGCATTTGGAAATAAGTTATAGTAAATGCTAGCGCATAAAACCTTACCAATTAAAAAAGAACTGTTCAGCAGTTTGATGTATGATTATTTAAGTCGCCATGAAGGACTCAAGGAATTTTATTCTTTTTATCCCGATAAAGACGGCTTTAAAAATGCTATTGAGCAAATATCAACATTCAAATACGATCGTCAGTTATTGGTGTCTGAAATAAAAAAGCAAAACGAGTCAGTAGCGAATACGTCTGAAAAGTCAAAAACCAATTTAGACTTATTACTCAACGAAAAAACTTTTACAATTACTACCGGACATCAATTATGTTTGTTTACTGGTCCGCTTTACTTTATTTATAAAATTTTTTCGGTTATTAATCTGGCTGAAAAATTAAAAACAGAATTCCCTGCTTATAATTTTGTTCCGGTATATTGGATGGCTTCGGAAGATCATGATTTTGCTGAGGTGAATCATCTGAGTGTGTACGGTAAAAAGCTGGAATGGAATTCAGATGAAAAAGGGGCCGTGGGTGATTTTTCTACAGCCGGACTAAAAGAAGTGGTTGTGCAGTTGAAAGAAATTCTTGGTGATAGCGTAAATGCCTCCCGATTAATTCACCTGTTTGAAGAAGCTTATTTAAAACACACCAATCTGGCATTGGCCACGCGTTTTTTGGTGAATGAACTTTTTGGGAAGTACGGTTTGATTGTTTTGGACGGTAACAGTGCGGATTTAAAAAAGAGTTTTGCTGCTTTTTTTGAAAAGGATATTTTCGAAAATACCCCATTTCAAAAGGTTGATTCCAGTATAAAGAAATTAACACAAAGCAAGTATGAAGCGCAGGTGAATCCCCGTGAAATCAATTGTTTTTATATGGAAAATGGGCTTCGGGCCCGTATAGAAAAGTCAGGAAATTCATATAAGGTAATTGACACTTCACTTACATTTTCGGAAACTCAGCTTAAAGACTTGATTTTCAAATCTCCCGAAAAAATCAGTCCCAATGTGGTTTTGCGCCCCTGTTATCAGCAGTATATTTTGCCCAATTTATCGTATGTGGGCGGACCCGGAGAGTTGGCTTATTGGTTAGAGTATAAAGAAATGTTTGAGGCATTAGGACTGTTTTTTCCGGTGTTAACACCTCGAAAATTTGTTACTATTTTGGATATAAATTCATTGAATAAATTAAGTAAATTAGGGTTGGAAATGGAGAATATCATGGAAAACGAACAAGAGATGATTAAGTTGTATTTAGAGAAAAACAACAAATCTTTTAACCTGGAGGAGTATAAAAAATCAATTGAAAATTTATTTCAGAGCATCTCATCTGAAATGAATAAGATTGATAAAACTTTGGTTTCATCGGCAGAAGCTGAGAAACAAAAAAACCTGAATTCATTATCGGTTTTAGAGCAAAAAGCAACGCGTGCGATAAAGGCAAAATCCGATACTGAAGTGAATCAAATAAAAAACATCAAATCAAAATTATATCCGAACGGCGTTCCTCAAGAGCGTGTAGAAAACTTCGCGGCTCATTATGCAAAATGGGGCGATGATTTTATGAATGTGCTAAAGGATAAATTAACCTACGATTTAAATAAAAACACAATTGATATTGTGTTCGAGAACTAAGCTTTCTTTCCTGCAAATTGTTTATACACTGCCTTAATCTCGTTATTGAAAATTAAGAAGAAGATGATGCTGAATACTGCCAGTTGTGCAATATAAAGCGTTAAGCTGTATTCAGGATGAAAGTAGAAGAGGGCAACGTTTAACGCAAGATATAAAAAGGGTATTCCGATAATTTTCATTCCATTAAATTCATATCTGAAAATGTTTTTAGTGAATAAATAAGAGAGTATTATCTGAAGCACTTTTACTCCTAATCCGGTGTAAATAGCGCCCATCAAACCATAATCCTTCACTACAAAATAGGTAACGGCCAATTGAAAAGCTGCGCTAATCCCAAATATTTTGAGAAGTATTTTAATATTCTTGGAATAGAGAATAGTTGCCAAATAAAAGTACAGAATGCTTCTTAAACCATAACCTGCTGCTAAAATCCCTATGTATTTCTCACTTTCATAAAACTTTTCGTTGCTAATAACGAGTTTGTAAAGGAGTGGAATAGTAATGCAAAAAACAATGAGAAGCAAAATGTTAATGGCTGTAAATACATTAAAATATCGGTTCGTTTCTTTAGAAGTGTGCAGCTCTTTTTGATCTGCCCATATTTCATAGATTTTCGGATAGATGATTGCGGTTAAACTATTCTGAAGAAATTCAATTCCGAAAAAGCACTTTAATACAAGATCGTAAGTATTAAGATCGGTGTTCGGAATGAATTCTTGTAACATGTATCGATCAGTGTAACTCAATAACCAAACAAAGGATACATAAATTACATATGGCGTGCAAAACGCTTTTAAATCGCCAATAAAATCTTTTTCATATTTAAACTTACCATTCGACAGATAAATGTAATTGGCAATTGTAAAAATAATAACGCCGGAAAGTAATCGTCCGTAAATTGGACCAATAATTGTATCCGGAAACAGGAACAAACCACCCACTGAAATACCAATGGTGGCAATGAAATTAATTAAGTTTGCTGTGAAGAATAAACCCGGTTTCTTTAAATAAATTAGCGCGTTAGTGGAGGCTTTAAAATAGGAATTAAAAAAGGCAGTTAAAACGGAGTAAAATCCAAACGGCCAAAATTCCATTTGAAAAGCGGGATTAAACACTTTTGAAAAAATGTAAGTGCCGCTTACAGCTGAAATAAGGAGCAAACCCGCACCAATTACTAAAAGTAAAATAGCAACAGTTCCGATAAAGCGTTTTTGTTGTTGCGGATCGGATTTAAGTTTAGAGTATTTTATCCCGAAATAGCTTTCAATTGAATAAGAAAATAAAATCTGCATCAGCAATGACACACTGATGTAAAAAGCGACTTGGGTAAAATGTAAATCGTTAAGGTAATTGGTGTAGAATGGTAGCAGAATTAAACCTGCCGCCATTGGTAGAGCTCCGCCAATGGTGTAAATAATAGATGATTTTAAAAACGATTTACTTATCATTGGTTTTGCCGTATCTTAATCAGGCAATCTTTTCGTAAATGTAAAAATCCGATAATGAACCTTTTTCTTTGTGCGTTGAAACCGGATATTTATTTTTTATAATTTCTTTAAGCTTCCATCCTGTAATGTTTTTGTTTACAAAGTCGGTAAAGCTTCTACGGTTCTCGTGCTGATGAATAGGTTCTTCTGCCTGATTGTAATCTGAGGCATAAATAATCACATATTTATCAGCGGCTGCAAATAAATGTATTAGATAGTTTTCGAATATTTCTCTTTCCACCAAATGATACAATACGTCAAGCGACATGGTTAAATCCGCTTTAAATAAACGCGCGTTATCTACAAAAGCCATGCTGTTATAAACGTAGAAACTTTTGGTTTTGTCTGCCTTAAAAATATTATAACATAATTTAACGGCAGTTGGAGAAACATCTAATCCGATGTATTGAGGGTATTTTGCAATTTTTAATTGGTTACCGTCTCCGCAACCGAATTCCATCACGGTTTTTATATTGTTCTTCGCAACAAAATCATTTATCACATCTGCTTTGTGTTCGGCAAGATGGTCATAGGAACCAGTTCCTGAATTATCGCCGCGTTGATAACGGTCGTCCCAATATTTTTCAGATCCCTGAAATTTCTTCTTTTCCTGATTACGTTTCCAGTTCTTAACAAAGGGTATTTCTAAAATGGCCTGCTTTAATCCCATAGTATTGGCTTTATTGCTTAAATTTGAATTGCTTAAAGGCTCTAATTTACAAAAAAACGACTGATTAAATGAAAGTGCTTTTTATTTCGGCTTGGTATCCTAATTCGGTTCATCCGTTAAAGGGTATTTTCGTAAAAAAGCACGCGGCGGCCATCAAAGCAGCAGGTAATGAAATTCAGGTAGTAGCCATTACCATTAGTGATTCATCGAAAACCTTTGAACGGAAAATTTATTCAGAAACCGATGAAAATGGAATTTTAACTCACCATATCGAAATCAACTCAAGGTTTTATAAATGGATTCATTTAAATCTGTTTTTTCAATATCGGGCCATTAGCAAGTATGTTGAGAAATCGGTTATACCAACATTTAAGCCGGAGCTCATACATTCCAATGTGCTTTATCCTGCTGGAATTTTGGCCTATAAGTTATCAAAGCGATACAATTTACCGCATGTTATTACTGAACACTGGAGTAAAGTGGATAAATTCATGTCGCAAAGTTTGTTCAGTTACATTGGTAAAAAAGCTTACAATAATGCCAAATCCGTTACGGTAGTTTCTGATTTTTTGAAGAAAAGTATTTCAAAACATATCGCTGATACGTCACGTATTAAGATTGTGCCAAATGTTATTAATCAGAAAGTTTTCACTTTTCTTCCTAAGGTAAAAGGAAACTCCATTGTGTTTACCTGCGTTGCTCATTGGACGAATCCGAAAAGACCTGATTTAATATTTAACGCTTTAAATGAGATTTCGAAAAAATCGAATAAGAATATTAAGCTGAATGTGGTAGGAGAAGGGATTTTATTAGAGAAGTTGAAGCCACTTAAATGGAATTTTGAAATAAATTACCTTGGCAATTTAATGCCTGAAAATTTAGCAAAGACCTTACAAGAGAGTGATTATTTTTTACATGCCAGTACCATTGAAACTTTTTCAATTGTTATTGCCGAAGCTTTAGCTACCGGAACTCCTGTCTTAGCATCGAATGTTGGAGCGATTCCGGAATTGATCAACAATACTAACGGATATGTGACTGAGAACACAATAGAAGACTGGATACAAAACCTCAATCAATTATTAAAGGTTAACTACGATCATGCTTCCATCGCGCAGCAAGCGAGAAAGTACAATGAAGAAAGTGTAGGACAACTCTTTAATGATGTGTACAAACAAAATTGATTTTATTCTTTAATCAATTTTGCATTTCCGATTAGTTTGTTTTTATCAAAAACTTCGATGAAATACACTCCTTGTGTCAAATCAGAAATGGTAATTAAACCGTCATTTGTGTATACGGTTTTAATTTTTTGACCAATTAAATTAGTGATGATAACATGAGAGTAAGTCGTTTTTGATTTAATTTTAACTATATCACTTGCAGGATTTGGATATAACAAAATACCTGAACTGATTTTATCATACTCATTTATGCCATTACAAATATCAACTGTTACTGTTGTTAATGCATTACTTGTGCATCCATTCGCATCTGTAACATAAAGTGTAAAATTACTGGTCACACTCGGGCTGACAACAGTTCCAAGAGTGTTGGCTCCATGGCTCCAGCTGTATGTGTATGCAGGTGTTCCGCCACTCACCATCGGATTAAGCGTTCCGGGATTTCCTAAACATATTTGTAATGGATCAATAAATATTGATATGGGTGAAGGTTGAGTAACCGAAACGGTTGTAGTTAAACTGCTGCAAGCTCCATCAGAAACATGAACTGAATATATACCGGCAGATAAATTATTAACCACAGAAGTAGTATAGTTTCCAGGCGTCCATGTATATAAATAAGATGCCGAAGGGCTGGCGAAAACTGCGGCAGAGCCATTAGCAGAACCGTTACAGGTGGCACTGTTACTAAATACAGTGAGCGAGAAGGTAGGAGTTACTGTAACTGAAGTAGGAATGTTATAAGCAATTCTTGATGTACCCCATTGTGCAGTACCAGAACCTAAAGAAATACCATTAAAATTAAATCCGCTGGTTGCTGCAGAATTGTTTGGAGAACCAATTACAGAAAAGAAATTTGTATTTGGTCTAGGTACGTATATTTTCCCATCTGCTGCTAATTCCATATACCCAAAATTATAACCACCAACTCCAGTTGAATAAACATTCGTTTTTGAGCTCACCACAGATGATGCATTGTAGCTGGTAAGGTCATATTGGAAAATATCGCCTGTAAAAATAGTATTTGTATATAGCTTTTTACTGTTCGGAGAGAAAGCCGTTGCCCAGGCATTACCGGTATTTCCGGGGATAGCAATAGAATTTGATAATACACCTGTTGCTAAATTAAATTGAAATAATTCATATTTATCTTGACAGGTTAAGGCGTTAGCTACTGTGCTGCCATCAGGCGAGATAGTTAACTGACCCATTGCATCATGTGCACCACCTAAAGTTCCACAAGTATGGTTAGAGCCTATCGGCGTTACAACCGATGTTGTTGCAATACTCGTTGCATCAATTTTAAAAGCCACAAATTGATCGTTCCCCCACTTGTGAGTTAAAAGCCAATAAAAATTTCCGGCAGGATTGTAATAAGCACAAAGTTTTTCTGTCCAGCCTGTACCTAAAGAAATGTTTTTTTGAGTTGTTACAACATCACCTAATCCACCATTTAAACTCATATCCACCACTGTGTAGGATAAATATCCCGGATTAGAAAACAGAGTCGTATGAAAAATTACATAACGATTCGGGTTACAGGGGATAGGAACGATGAGCGCACACTGTCCGCCAGTGTAACTTCCTTGTAAGCCTGTTCCATTCGGCATAATAACATGATTTTTGTTCCATACGTTAACTCCTGTTGTATAGAATAGGAGATTTCCACTTGCGTCTGAAATTGCACTGGAATTATCCGGGTGTCCGGTTATTGAAGAAGCTGTTAAACTAGGCGTTGACCCACTAAAATTGATACCAATACCATTTCCAACTTGCCAATTGTTAGCGAATTGTCCAAATGAATGAATCGAAAGTAGGCTGAATAAAAGGAATACTATTTTTTTCATACTAATAAAAGTATAAAAAAAAAGAATTACTTCCCAATTTTTTTATACGCTTCCGTAATGCCTTTTATGAGAGAAGAGGATAAGCCGTTATGCTCCATTTCGTTTAATCCGGTAATGGTTACGCCTTTTGGTGTTGTAACTTTATCGATTTCCTGCTCAGGATGTGTGCCTTTTTTGATGAGTAAATCGGCAGCACCTTTTACTGTTTGAGCAACAATGGTTCTTGCGGTATTCGCATCAAACCCTATTTCGATTCCGCCTTGTATGTTCGCTCTGATATAACGCATGGCAAAGGCTGTTCCGCAAGCACCAATAATCGTAGCAGCTTCCATTAATTTCTCTTCTATTACCACGGTCTTACCTAATTTATCGAATAGCTGACAAACAGTTTGAATTTGTTTGGAGTTGGCGTTGTTGTAAGAAATGCAAGTCATGCTTTCCGAAATGGCTATTGCTGTATTTGGCATAGCTCTGAAGATCGACATGCCCGATTCGTTTTGTTTCTTACGAAGAATGTCTTCAATATCCTGAATGCTAACACTGCTAACCACCGAAATTAATATTTGTTTAGAGTGGAGGGAAGGTGCAATTTCTTTTACAACATCTTTTATCTGAAATGGTTTTACACACAACAAAATCAATTCGGCACCCTTTACCGCTTTACTATTATCACTTTCAATTTTTACACCTTGCTTTTTTAATGCATCTAGCAAGGAAACATTTCTGCGGGTAACAGTAATATCACTTGCTTTAGTATGCTTTGAGCTGATTAATCCTTCAGCGATGGCAGTGCCTAAGTTTCCCCCGCCTATGATGGTGATTTTTGCCATTATATTATTGCTTTTGCTTTATTGATAGCGCTGTCTAATCCTTCAGCTTTACTGCCACCTGCTTGCGCGTAAAATGCTTGTCCGCCGCCGCCGCCGTTAATTTCTTTGGCTAACTCGCGCACAATATTTCCGGCGTTCAGATTCTTTTCTTTTACTAAATTATCGCTGATGATAACTGAAATACTTGGCTTACCCTTTACTTCTGCTCCTAAAACAACAAAACAGTTTTCTACTTCGTTCTTTATTTCAAACAATAAATTTTTGATTTCTTCCGCACTGTCGAACGAAATTTTTTCAGTAATAATATTGATGCCGTCCTTCTTTTGAATTTTAGCCACCAATTCTTTTTTAATCATGCCGGCTTTTTCTTTTAAAAGTTGCTGTAATTGTTTTTGAAGCTCAGAGTTTTCTTCTAATAAACCATTCACACTCTTCACCACATCTTTACTGCCTTTTAATACTGTTTTTAATTCATTTAGAACGGCAATTTGATTTTCAAAATATTCTTCAGCTTTCTCAGAGGTAACAGCTTCAATACGGCGTATACCGGCAGCCACCGCACCTTCACTTACAATTTTGAAATAGCCAATTTGTCCTGTAGCCGGAACGTGTGTACCACCACAAAGTTCTATTGAGTAATTTTTATCAAAGGTTACCACGCGCACAACATCACCATATTTCTCTCCAAACAAAGCCATCGCGCCGGTTTTCTTCGCGTCTTCAATGCCCATCAACTGTATGTTGGAAGCAATGTTTTCGCGGATTTTATTATTGACAATACGTTCTATTTGTTTAATTTCTTCATCGGTAATCTTTGAGAAATGTGAAAAGTCGAAACGTAAATGCTCGTCGTTAACCAAACTTCCTTTTTGCTCCACATGTGTACCTAATACGGATCTTAAGGCTGCGTGAAGCAAATGCGTTGCACTATGATTATTGGTAGTTAATAAACGTTTTGATTTATCAACTTTCGAAAAATATTCTGCATTGATGTTTTCAGGTAATCTATCGCAAAAATGTATGATCACACCATTTTCTTTTTTGGTATCATTAATCACTATTTTTTCGTTGATACTTTCTAAAACACCTGTGTCGCCCACTTGACCGCCACTCTCTGCGTAAAATGGTGTTTTGTTTAACACCAAATGATATTGTTCTTTGTTTTTTGCTTTTACTTTTCGGTAGCGGACAATTTTACTCTGAATTTCCTGCTCTTCATAGCCAACAAAATTGGTTTCGTTTTCGCCTTGCAGTGTTTTTCCAAATTCTGTATAAATCCAATCTTCCGTATCTACACTCGTGGCAGCACGCGATCTGTTTTTTTGTTCTTCTAAATATTTATTGAAACCTGCTTCATCAATGGTTAAATCATAACTGCGCGCAATCAATGAAGTTAAGTCCACCGGGAAACCAAAGGTGTCATACAATTCAAAAACTATTTTCCCGTCAATCACATTCCCTTTTTTAGAATTGGCTGAATCAATACAAACCTGATCGATTCGCTTTAATCCGATTTCCAATGTTTTGTAGAAGGAAATTTCTTCTTCCTTAATTACTTTTTCAATCAATAATTTCTGACTTACTAATTCAGGAAATGCTTGTCCCATTTGATTCGCCAATGTTGGTACCAAACGGTGCATGAACGGCTCTTTTAAATTCAATGACTGATAACCGTAGCGAATGGCACGACGTAAAATACGACGGATTACATAACCGGCTCCTGTATTACTTGGTAATTGTCCGTCAGAAATAGAAAATGAAATCGCACGAATGTGATCAGCAATCACACGCATGGCAATATTGATTATTAATTGTTTCTTATGTTTTTCTTCTTCTTCCGGTTTATAACGGTGACCGGACAGCTCCTCAATCTTATTGATGATAGGCATGAATACATCCGTATCATAATTACTTTGTTTGCCCTGTAATACAACACATAAGCGTTCAAAGCCCATACCGGTATCCACATGTTGTTTCGGAAGTTTAACCAAGGATCCATCGGCCTTACGCTCAAATTCCATAAACACGTTGTTCCAAATTTCAATTACCTGCGGATGTCCGGTGTTTACCAATTGTTTTCCCGGCACCAACATACGATCCTCCGGTTTACGGATATCACAATGAATTTCGCTGCATGGTCCGCAAGGTCCCATATCACCCATTTCCCAGAAATTATCTTTTTTGTTTCCACGCAAAATGCGGTCTTCAGAAATGTATTTTTTCCAGGTATCATAAGCTTCCTGGTCAAATGGAATTCCTTCTTTCTCATCACCTTCAAAAACGGTAACGTATAAGCGGAAAGGATCAATTTTATAAACTTTGGTCAATAATTCCCATGCCCATTCAATAGCTTCCTTCTTAAAATAATCACCAAAGCTCCAATTTCCCAACATCTCAAACATAGTGTGGTGATAGGTGTCAACACCTACTTCTTCCAAATCATTGTGCTTACCACTTACACGCAAACATTTTTGAGTATCCGCAATACGAGGGTATTTGATAGGCGCATTTCCTAAGAAAATATCTTTAAACGGAGCCATTCCGCTATTGTTGAACATTAGAGTAGGGTCACCCTTTACAACCATAGGCGCAGATGGCACAATTTCGTGCTGTTTGCTTTTGAAAAAATCTAAGAATGTCTGACGTACTTTACTTGCTTCCATGCGTATTAGAAAAAGAGTGCTAAGATAACAAAAAGCATAGGTTTTAAGGACTAAATTTTCCACATTTTAAACCTTTTAATTGGGATTTTTGCCCTATATTGTAAAGGTTTTTTAACGTTTAAGGCAGGTGATAAATATTATTTTTGTCACGCATTTAAATTATGTCAAAGGTTAAGTATAGATTTAATACCAAATCGCTCACTTATGAGAAAGTAAAAGTTACTTTTTCTGAACGGTTATGGCGTTTTATGTCGTATTTGGCAATCGGACTTGTATTCGCTACAGTTACTATTATTTTAGCTTTTAAATTTTTAGACTCCCCAAAGGAAAAAATGCTTCGTCGTGAGATTGAGGCCTTACAACTTCAATATGATTTATTGCATAAAAAAATGAATCAGGTGCAGGTTGTTTTAAACGATATGCAAGACAGGGACGATAATATTTACCGTGTGATTTTTGAAGCGGAACCTATTCCGAATACCATTCGTAATGCGGGATTTGGAGGCAGTGAGCGTTACGAGGTTTTTGAAAATTACGAAAATGCTGATTTATTAAAGCGTACCACAGAGCGTTTGGATAAAATCACCAAGCAATTATACATTCAATCCAAATCGTTCGACGAAGTGGTGAAAATGGCACGTGATAAGGAAAAACTTTTAGCTTCTATTCCTGCCATAATGCCTATCAATAATAAAGATTTACGTCACCAGGCGGGCGGATTTGGTTGGAGAACGCATCCCATTTACAAAACACCGGAGTTTCATCCGGGAATGGATTTCTCGGCTGAGCAGGGAACACCAATTTACGCTACCGGTGATGGTGTAGTGGAAGTGGCCGATGCCAATGCACAAGGTTACGGTAATCACGTGGTGATAAATCATAGTTTTGGATATAAAACTTTATATGGTCATATGAGTAAAATGGCAGTGAAAGTTGGTAAGGCAGTTAAACGCGGAGAGCTCATTGGTTATGTGGGAAGCACAGGTTTAAGTACGGCGCCACATGTTCACTATGAAGTAATTAAAAATGGTGAGAAAGTGAATCCGATTAACTTTTACTATAACGACTTAACGCCGGAGCAATATCAAATTATGCTCGAAATGTCTTCTAAGTCAACCCAATCGTTCGACTAAGTGAAGTGTAAATTTGTCATAGATGAATTATTGGTTAACAAATTTAACTTCACTTCATGAATACTTTAAATACACAAAAAATTGGTTTTGCGACTGCTATTTCATTGGTAATTGCCAATATGATTGGTACCGGTGTTTTTACAAGTTTAGGATTTCAGGTGTTGGATATCGAATCTGGTTTCGCTATTATGATGTTGTGGATTGTAGGCGGTATTCTGTCATTATGCGGTGCATTAACTTACGGAGAGATTGGTTCTGCATTTCCGCAGAGTGGAGGAGAGTATAATTATCTTTCTAAATTATATCACCCTTCGGTTGGGTTTTTATCGGGTTGGGTTTCCGTTACTGTTGGATTTGCAGCGCCGGTAGCTGCCGCATCCACTGCATTAGGTTTGTATGTAAATAAAATTTACGGCTCGGTAAATCCACAAATTTTAGCAGTATCGGTAATTTTATTGCTTACCATTGTTCACTCCATCAATTTAAAATTGGGAAGTGCCGTTCAACGCGCGTTTACACTTATCAAAGTGGTGATAATAGTGATGTTTGTTGGATTTGGATTGTTTCATCATCCCGAACACAGCGTTTCTTTTTCTCCTACTAGTGAAAGCTTTTCGCAAATGATGTCATCGGCTTTTGCTGTTTCATTAGTATTCGTCACGTATGCTTATTCGGGCTGGAATGCGGCGGCTTATATTGCCGGTGATTTACGTGAGCCGCAGAAAAATTTACCAAAGGCACTGATATGGGGCACTCTCATTGTGATGGTGATTTATACTGCTTTAAATTTTATTTTCTTGTATTCGGTGCCAATTAATGAATTGAAGGGTGTAGTGGAAGTTGGTTATCTGAGTGCCAATAAAATCTTTGGTTCCGATTTAGGAAGATTCATGAGTTTAGTGATTGCCTTGCTGCTTGTTTCTACGGTAAGCGCAATGATTTTAGCCGGACCAAGAGTCATGCATGCCATGGGCAACGACATCCGACAATTAAAGATATTTTCTATTTCTAATAAAAACAATGTGCCATATGTAGCAGTAATATTTCAGTCGGTGATTTCAATTGTTTTAGTTCTCACTTCTTCTTTTGAATCGTTGATTACTTATGTAGGTTTCACGCTTAATCTTTTTACTTTTCTCACTGTATTCGGTATTTTTATTTTGAGAGCTAAACATAAAGACATTCAAACCGCGTATAAAACACCTTTGTATCCGATACCTCCTATTTTGTTTTTACTGATTAGCGGATGGATTTTATTTTTTATCTTTAAGAATAAAACCATGGAATCCTTATTTGGATTAGGAACTGTAGCTTTTGGTTTTTTAGTGTATTGGATTAGTGAAAAATACAAGCAAAACGATAACTAAATTATTTTTCTTAAGCTTCATCAGCTTTCACTGTGCATTCGTTTATTCTCAATCGCCCTTTAATTTTCAAGAATATCTCAAGGCTACATTATCGCAGCATGCCTCGATTCTGAATAATCCTAAGACACATAAATTGCAGATTGTTTATACGCAAATCAATCGTGATGAAAACAATCAACCCGAATTTAAAACTTACAGTTACATTCCCTTCAAAGCTTACGTTTATCCCGCCAGCACTGTAAAATTACCTGTTACATTAGGCGCACTGATTAAGTTAAACGAACTCAAAGACACGAAGCTTTCATTGCAAAGCCCCATGTTTACCGATAGTATTTTCCCTTGCCATCGAAAAGTTACAAAGGATACAAGCTCTTTCTCAAAACTTCCGTCATTAGAAAACTACCTGAAAAAAATGTGGTTGGTTAGCGATAATCTTTCCTGTGCACGTGTGTATGAATTTGTGGGTTGCGATTATCTGCATAAACAGTTAAGTAATTATGGATTCAAAAATGTACGTATCCATAATAAATTGGATATATCCTGTGAGGTAGATACAGCGAAAATTTCACCGCCAATAGTTTTCCTGTCTCCAAATGGCGATACCATCTACAAGCAGGCATTCATTCCCGCTGCCTATAAGGAACCGCATCCTATCGCAAAATCAGAAGCAGGAACCACACACCGAAACCCCAAAGGTAAAAAGCAAGCTGGTCCGAAAGATTTTTCCCTTCATAACTATTTTCACATCGAGGATCTGCATGAAATGATGAAGCGTTTGGTTTTTAACCCTTATTTAAAACCGGAAGAACAATTTCCAATTAGTAACTCAGATCGTCTTTTTGTTTTAAAGCAAGCGGGTATGACGCCAAGAGAAAGTGAGTCGCCATTATACAACAAAAAGCAGTATTATGATTCTTATAAAAAGTATTTCATTTATGGAAGTTCGGTAGCCGCTATTAAAGGCGATAGTCTACGCATATTTAACATCGTAGGTAGGGCTTACGGATTTTTGATTGATTGTGCTTACATCGTTGATTATAAAAACAAGATTGAATTTTTGCTGACTGCTGCTGTTTTTGTCAATCAGCGTAATGATATTGGCGGCGGAAGGTACGAGTATGAATTGAAGGGTTTGCCTTTTTTGCGCGATCTTTCGCTTAGCTTATACGATTTAGAACGCCAACGTAAAAAAAAGGTTATTCCCGACTTAAAAGAGTTTAATTTATTTGACGGGCATTAGATAAAATCAATACCTTTGGCCACCTGTTTATGAGAACATTATTAGCCATTATCATTATCATATTTCTTTCCTGCACATCCAAAGAAGTGAAGGATAAAGACAAAAATCAAGTTTCAAAAAAAGATTCAGTTATTCCTGCACAAAAGGAAATTGAGCCTGTTAAGGATTCAATCGTAGAAACGAATGAAGTTGTAAGTAGTGAGCCGGCATTAAATTATATTCCATTTAACGCCGACAACTATTTTAATAACGTTACTTCAGTATTAAGCGGACTAAAAGGTCAGGCACACAAATTCAATTATTTGTTTGATTCGGTGGCCTGGAGTCGCCATCAATTTTATGTTGACAGCAGCTGGAAAAAACTAGAAGCACGCCGATTAAAAGCTATGCGCAATTGGGCGGCTACGGAGTTTTCTACACCTAACACCATTTGTAAAACTGTTTTCTATCCTTTCTCCGGTCCTGATTTTTTAACGGCGACAACATTTTTTCCTAATGCCGATAAATACATTATGCTGGGATTGGAACCCGTTGGGAAATTACCTGAATTCAAAAAATTCAAACCGGGTGATCACACAGTTTATTCGGCACACTTTAAGCAATCTTTAGGCGATATTTTTGTGAAGAGCTATTTTATTACCCGTAAAATGTTACAGGATTTCAGCTCTCAAAAAGTAAATGGTTTATTGCCCATTTTAACTTTCTTTATTCGTAAGACAGGTCATGAGATTTCCGATATTAAGTATGTATACCGTTATAAACAAGATTCAATTGTAGAAAGACCTTATGATGTAAAAATGCCCGACATTGAAGACGGAGGTACTAAAAAACCATTCGGAGTAAGAGTGGATTTTGTGCAGGATGGCAAAAACAAATCGGTGTATTATTTTAAATACGACGTAAGCAATAAAAAGTTTAATGATACCTGTGCTTTTTATAATTACATCAACAAAAGCAAGAATGTAGTTACTTACATTAAGAGCGCTTCTTATTTGCTGCATAATAATTTCATGAGCAACATGCGCGATTTGATTTTAAATAATTCAAGTTATGTGATACAGGATGACACAGGTATTCCTTATAAATTCTTTACCGAGAATAATAATTGGGAGATGAAGTTATACGGACAATACACCAAGCCTGTGAGTGATTTTACTTATTTAAGTATGCAAAAACCTTTAGAAGAAGCCTACCAAAAGGACAGTGCTAAAATCGGTAAGTTACCATTCCATTTAGGTTACCACTGGGGCAGCAAAAAAGACGTGATTATCTACGCGAGTAAGAAGAAGTAGAGCTAAGTTAAAACCTTGTTAATAACTCCATTAGCCCTTCTTGGCTAATTATTTTACATTTGGTTATGTCTTTACAAAAAGAGCAAACCGATAAATTATATTATTCTATCAGCGAAGTGTCTGATATGTTTGAAGTAAATGCTTCAACCATCCGTTTCTGGGAAAAGGAGTTTGATATTTTAAAGCCCACCAAAAACAAGAAGGGAAATCGTCTTTTCACTCAAAAAGACATTGAAAATCTTCGTCTAATCGTGCATTACGTGAAGGAAAAAGGTTACACGTTAAGTGGAGCGAAAGACGCACTTAAAAACGGCTCGCCGGAGCTTGATAGCGTTAAACTGGAAGTGATCGAAAAGCTTAAGCAAATCAAAGACAAGTTGAACGATATCAAATCACAGTTGTAATTTTATTTCTTTCTTTTACGTCAGTAACTACTTTCTTTTACTTTTTTACTTGATGAAAGAAGTCAAGGTTTTAAATTATAGTTTCTTTTTTGCTGCCATCAAAGGATTTTAATTTTTCTTTTCTGCCTTGATGCAGAAAAGAAACAAAAGAAATCAAGGCTTCATTTTATGCTTTACTCCCTACGGTCATAATTTTTTATGCTTACAAATTGCTACCAAATGGGTGATCTCCTTGGCCCGCCTGCGGAGCTTCCCATTTGGCTTAACGCAATTTGTTGCGCATAAAAAACCGTATAAAATGAGGCCGACATTCGTTGATATCGTCTTCGAGGGCATCTCCGAATGGAGTATGTTAGAATATTGGGAACGGTTTCTCAAAATGGAGGAAAATGATAATCGGAGGAGTCGACGCCGGGCAGCATAGTGAACAAAAAGCAGGGGGGGCTCCCGGCTCGGCACAGCCGAGTTGGGGCCTGCTTTTTGGAACGGTGCGGCTCCCGCCGCAATGCCTTTCGGCGTCTTGATTTTTTTGTTTACTTTTTTCATCAAGGAAAAAAGTAAAGGAGATATCTTTTGGCGAACCAAAAAGTAACGTAAAAATATAACCTTATCAAAATCCCATTGTGAAAAAGTTAAAATCTCATTTATCTTATCAGTAAGTCTTTTGGCTAATATTATAGCTTAATATGAGCCATCGCCCTCATCATACTTTGTTTTTTCTTGTAGCGGTATTTGCCTTTATGGGCATAGTGTCGTTCGTGTTTCCGAAGGAAGGATTAAGTCTGGGCAGCGGAATGGCTATCAATTTTCCTTCCCTTCAAAGCTTATTTGGCAAAAATGAGAAAACCAAAAAGGCGGATATTTCTAAAATTATTGCTTTAGCTGATGCCGAGGATAAAATGAGCGACAGTCTGATGGCAGTGGATACTTCGAAAATTAATCTTCCAGAAAAAGCAGACAGCATTAAGTCGTTTGCTAAAAAAGGCCCGGTACCTAATGATACGCCTTATGGAAATGATTCTACCGTTCGATTAAATACAAGTATTCAGTATAAAAATGCAGCTAAAACTGCCATGATTAATTTTTTTAATTCATTGAATAACATTGCGGGTGAAAGTAAAAGTATTCGTGTTTTACATTATGGCGATTCACAAATTGAAGGCGACCGCATCAGTGATTATCTCCGAATGAAATTACAAAATCAGTTTGGTGGTGAAGGCCCGGGTTTGATTTCTTTAATGCCAATTGCTCCAAGTGTCATTAATAAAATCACCTGTAGCAGTGGTTGGGACCGTTATGGCGTATTTGCATTTAAAGACAAGCGCGTTCCTCATAATAATTTTGGAGCCATGGCGCAATTATGTCGTTATTGCAGTTATAAGCAAGTAGGAGATAGCGCCTCAAATACAAAACAAGCTTGGGTAAAAATTCAAACAACTAAATCAGGCGGACCAAAAGCAGCGGCTTACAATAAATTAAAGATGTATTATGGCGGTGCTAAGACAAAAGTGTTATGTGAGTTTTATGACGGCGGTGTTTTTAAAGCCAGTGATAGTTTAAATGCAGGCGGAAATTTCAATATTAAAGAATATGCAGTTACTCCCGGCTCTTTAAATCATGAATTTCAGTTTAGCGGGGTAGATAGCCCGGATTTTTATGGCGTATCACTTGAGGGAAATAAAGGCGTTATGGTGGATAATGTTGGTTTACGCGGGAGTTCCGGAACATTTTTTAATCAGATTAATTACGGACAGTTAAAACAATTCTATGATCATTTGAATGTTCGTTTAGTAATTCTTCAATTTGGTGGCAACACGTTGCCTTACTTAAAAGACAAAGCCATGGCTGAAAGTTATGGAGGTTATTTAAAAGCCCAGATAGCAACAGTAAAAAAAATTGCTCCAAATGCATCCATTTTAGTGATAGGTCCGGCGGATATGAGTGTAAAGGAAGGAACTGAATATGTAACACATCCATTACTCGAAGATTTGAGAGATGCTATTCGTAAAGCAGCGTTTGATATGGATTGCGCTTTTTTTGATATGTACGATTGTATGGGTGGCAGAAACAGTATGGTAAGTTGGGTAGAGGCTGGTATAGCAGCAAAGGATTATATTCATTTTAGTCCGGGCGGTGCGCGTAAAATCGCCACGCTTTTATATTCATCATTGATTAACGATTATAACACATTTGTAAGAAGTGCACAGTAAGATTTTAAAAATAGTAATCGGTTTATATGTATTAGGAACCGTGATTATGAAAGGGCAGCAAAGTGGTGCTGTTAAAACGTATTCATTTATCAATTACAATAAAAATTATTTGTCTCATTCAAAAGATAGTAGTTTGACATTGGGCTTTTACAATAAAGTGGATGAATTGAGAAGTGGTAAACGTAATAGAGTAGTTATTGCCCATTATGGAGGTTCACACATTCAGGCGGGAAACTGGGGTGATAAATATATTTCTAATTTTCAGTCAATGGGAAATTTTGAAGGCGGAGGTATATGGGCATTTCCATATAAAATTGCAAAAACAAATAGCCCGCATTTTTTTAAATCTTACACAACAGGTAAATGGAAACGTTTCCGTTGCGCTACCTATAAGGAAATGTGTGTAAACTTAGGCATGGCAGGAATTGCCGCTGTAACTAATGATAGTGCCAATACATTCGGTGTGCAATTGACCAAGAACAAACATCATGAAAAATTTAATACGGTAAAAGTTTATCATAATTTTAACGAGAGTTTCGATTTTGTTTTAGCTCCGGGGATTTCAATTTGTTCGCGCACCGATAGTGTAGAGAAGGGATTTACCAAATTTGTATTCGACGATTTTATTGATTCAGTAAATTTTATTTTATGGAGAAAGGATACCTTGCGTAAAGATTTTATGTTGTACGGATTTAGTTTGGAAAATTCGAAACCCGGATTTTATTATGCAAGTTTTGGTGTAAATGGAGCATCTAGCAGTTCGTATTTAAAGTGCAATTTGTTCGCCGACCAATTAAATACAATTAAACCTGATCTCGTAATATTTTCATTAGGCGTAAATGATACTCAGGGAAAGGATTTCTCAAAGGCAGATTACATTGAGAATTATGATAGTTTAATTACGGCTGTTAGAGCAGTAGCGCCCGATTGTGCTATACTTCTAACAACAACCAGTGATAATTATATCAGAAGAAAAACAGCGAATAAGCGTCCGATAACAGCGCAAGATGCGATGTTTGAAATGATGGAGAAGCATAAAACTTCCGTTTGGGATTTATATGCAATCATGGGAGGTTATAAATCTATTTACAAATGGTACAGAGTTGGTTTAGCCTCAAAAGACAAAGTACATTTTAGTCCGAGGGGATATCAAATATTAGGGCAAATGATGTTTGATGCCATTGATAAAAGTTATAAAGCCAATTCTAAATTGAAATAATTGGGAGAAAGCGTATTGAAATATCTGCACGACGTTTTTTCTTTCACAGAAGGAAAGCCGCTGTTGTTTACGCAATTATTTTTCTGGGGATTTTTTGCCGTTGTGTTACTTTTTTATTCTTTGGTGTATAAAAAAATTGCCCTAAGGAATATTTACTTATTGGCGGTTAGTTTTTTCTTTTACTACAAAACCAGCGGAGTTTTTCTGATTCTTTTAATTTTTACCATCTGCAGCGATTATAATTGGGGACGATTAATCTATCAAGCCAAAACCAAGCGTGCCAAAAAAATCTTCATGGGCATAAGTGTTACTTTAAACCTCTTACTGCTCAGTTATTTCAAGTACGCTTATTTCTTCACAGACAGTTGCAATCAGTTATTTAGTACGGATATAGAATTCTTTAATCATTTTTCACATTTCACCAATACATTTTTCGGTACACATTTCTCAGTAGATAAATTAATATTACCGGTTGGTGTTTCATTTTTTACCTTTCAATCAATCTCCTATACGGTTGATTTATACAGGGGAAATGTTACACTAGTAAAAAACATTTTCGATTATGGCTTTTTCGTGTGCTTCTTCCCACATTTAGTGGCAGGTCCGATCGTAAAGGCGCATGATTTCGTTTATCAGATTTATTTGCCTTACGATTTAAAGCGTAAAGAATTCGGAATGGCTGCCTTCTGGATTGTAAACGGTTTAGCAAAGAAAATTCTCGCCGACTATATCGCAATAAATTTCATCGATCGGATTTTTGATAATCCTAATTACTACTCAGGTGTAGAAGTGGTACTTGGTACTTTAGGATATTCCCTTCAGATTTATGCAGATTTTTCAGGATATACCGATATGGCGATTGGTATTGCTTTACTTCTTGGTTTCCGTTTAAAAACTAATTTTAATTCACCTTACAAAGCGCAAAACGTAAGTGACTTTTGGAAGCGTTGGCATATTTCATTGTCATCATGGCTTCAGGAATATTTATACATTCCTCTTGGAGGAAACCGACAAGGTACTGTTGGCTCTTATATTGCTATCTCAATTTTATCGATAGTGTTAGTTATGTTAACAGGTAAATTATGGTTGCTGTTGGTATTATTTGGTGTTGCTATTGTATTCGCATTAATAGCTTATTTCAGTGCTTCATTTCGTAAATCCATTAATACAAACATCAACTTGATGGTAACCATGTTGCTCGGAGGTTTGTGGCATGGCAGTAGTTGGTTGTTCATTATTTGGGGCGGATTGAACGGATTGGGATTAGTCATACATAAATTGTGGTTAAAAGTAGTTCCGAAGGATTCTCGTAAATCCATTTTAATGAAAGCATTTAATGTTTTGATAACACTTTTATTCATCAGTTTCACCCGTGTATTTTTTAGAAGTGAAACCATGGATACGGTAGTTTTGTTATTTGATCGTTTGAGTAACCATTTCGGAATTGAATTAACGTTTCAAATTTTACAGGGATATGCCGGAGTGTTATCGTTAATTTTATTGGGTTACCTCATTCATTGGATTCCGGCTAACTACAAAGAGAAATACCGTTCATGGTTTGCGGGTTTACCCCTTTATGCCATGGGTTTAGTGATATTCGCGGTTGTGTTTGTTTTATACCAGTTAATGAGCGACGAAATGCAGCCGTTTATTTACTTCCAATTCTAAAGGCCCTAATCTAATTTTATTCTCCTTATTTACAAGTAATTTCATTTTATTTTGAGTTTGTAATTAACTTAATATTCGGTTAAATTTGGTTTAATAATAAAAAATGAAATTGATGATTATTTGAAACTTTGTAAAATGAAGAACGAAATTATTGCAAAATTAGAAGAGCTGCTTTCAAAAAGCGCAGGTGAAGTTGCTAACGATGTGCGAACTCTGCAAAAGGAGTACCAAAAGTTATGGACCGCCGAATTTGAAACCGCGAAGCAGGCATTTATCGACGAGGGCGGTAAAGCAAAAGAATTTATTTACGAAAAGAGTGCTGAAGATAAGCGCATCGGAGATCTTATTGAGAAATTCAATAAGCTGAAAAAAGATGAAGAGCAAAAGGTGGCGCAAGAACAACACAAGAATTTTCTAATACGTCAGGAAATTGTAGCGAAGATAAACGACCTGAGTGAAGTGAATAGTAATGTAGGTGCGGTTGTGAAAAAACTGCAGGAGTTACAAACGCAATGGAAAGAAACAGGCGCAGTTTCTTCACATAAATACAAGGAAATTCAGGCTGAGTACAGCAAGGCCGTTGAAAACATCTATTATAATCTTAAAATTTTCAGAGAGCTTCAGGATCATGATTTGAAAAAGAATTATGAATTGAAAAAAGAACTCATTGAAAAAATGAAAGGCGTTCAATCTCTTGATAACATTAAAGAAGCTGAGCGATTGATAAAAGTATACCGCAACGATTGGGAAGATATCGGTCCGGTGCCAAATGAAAAGTGGGAAGAGTTGAAAGGTGAATATAGAGCTGTTTTAGATGATACCTATGCTAAGATTAAAGCATATTATAATTCGGTTGAGGAAATTAAGGAAGAGAATTTAGCTGCTAAGAAAGCCCTCGTGGAGAAAGTAAAAGCTATTTTAGATTTGGATTTAAAGTCGGTTCAATCCTGGAATGAAAACACGGACAAAATTATTGAAACTCAAAATGAGTGGAAAACCATAGGGCGTGCCAATCAAAAAGAGAATGATGCAGTTTGGTCGGAATTCCGTGAGGCATGCGATGCTTTTTTCGCAAGAAAGAAGGAATACTTCAATGTGTTGCATGAACAACAAGGTTCTGTAAAACAAAAGAAGAATGAATTAATTGAAAAGGCTGAGGCTATTCAAAATAGTACTGATTGGCAAAAAACTACTCAGGATATGATTCGCTTACAGGATGAATGGAAAAAACATCATCTTGTAAATGAACGCGAAGAATCGAAAATGTTTTTCCGTTTCCGAAAAGCATGCAATACTTTTTTTGATGCTAAAAAAGCGCATCATGATGCCATTAACGCATCCATGGAAGGTAATGTAAAGGCTAAGGAAGAATTAGTGGAAAAAATCAATGCATTCACTTTAGGTGAAGATGCATCTGAAAACCTTAAGCAATTAAAGGAGTTTTCTACGCAATGGAATTCAGGCGGACAAGTTCCGTTCAAAGAACGTAAACGATTGAATGAAGCGTTTTATAATAAATTAGATGAATTGTACGAGAAGTTAAATCTGAATAAATCAGAGAAGCTCATGATGCAGTTTAAAAATAAAATCGAACGACTTGTTTCAGCCGAAAATGCTTCTGAATTATTAAAACGCGAAGCGGATTATTTGAAAAAGCAAATCGATGAAGCAAACAATAATATCAAAACCTATGATAACAATATGGGCTTTTTCAAAAATGCAAAAAGTGATAATCCATTATTTAAAGATGTAAATCAAAAGATGGATGCTGAGAAGCAAAAAATTGCAGACTTCACAGCCAAACGTAAATTGGTAATTGAGGAAATGAATAAATTAAGACAAAACGCTTAGAAGGTTTTTCCTTCCGTTTTTTCAATACTTTCTTTTAAAAAGCCGGGAATACCGGCTTTTTCATTTTTGTTAAAATCGTAAACTACAATAATATCTTCTGCTTCGGCGGCTATTTCGTGTTGATCATTTAAGATAACATGCTGAATGGAGAAGCTGGTGTTTTTTATAAAGCCTACTTTACTTTTAATTGTAATATTCCCCGGAAAAAACAAAGGTTTTTTAAATTGACAACCGGTAGAAGCAAGAATAGGTCCAAGGTTTTGCATATTGTGTAAATGATTCAAACCGATTTTTTCCCAATAATTTACCCTGGCAGCTTGTATGTATTTAAAGAAGGACACATTGTTAACGTGTCCGTAAAGATCCATTTCGCTCCAATCAATGCGTAGGGTTAATTCGGTATTATATCCTTCCATAATCAACACAAAGAAAATCTAATTCTGCCAAATTAAAAAATTCTAATTCTGGAATCGCTACAACAATTAAGCATTTGCGATAATCCGCGAAATCTGCGGGAAATAATCAATTGGAACCGTTCATAAAATTTAAAATATGGCATTCAAATACAACTTATCTTTACCTATCAAATTATGGAGCCAATTTTAGAGGTAAGAAATGTTACCAAAAAATATTCGAATCACATTGCCTTAAATGATGTGAGTTTAACTGTCCCCCGTCAGTCTGTTTTCGGTCTATTAGGACCAAATGGCGCGGGTAAAACATCACTGATTCGAATCATCAATCAGATAACTGCACCTGATTCGGGTGAAGTGTTTCTGAATGGAGAAAAGCTAAATCCTAAACATGTGGATTTAATTGGATACTTACCGGAGGAACGTGGATTGTATAAAAAAATGCCGGTGGGCGAACAAGCTTTATACCTAGCGCAATTAAAAGGGTTAAAGAAAGCGGAAGCTAAGAAACGTTTACTCTACTGGTTTGAGAAATTTGAAATGCAAACCTGGTGGAATAAAAAAATTGAAGAGTTGAGTAAAGGGATGCAGCAAAAAGTTCAGTTTATCGTAACTGTATTACATGAGCCTTCATTGCTTATTTTAGATGAGCCTTTCAGCGGTTTTGATCCTATCAATGCGCAATTAATTCGTAATGAAATTTTAGAATTGAGAAAAAAGGGCTCAACCATTATTTTCTCCACGCATAATATGGGAAGTGTTGAGGAATTGTGTGATCATATCGCTCTGATTAACCGTTCAAAAAATATTTTAGATGGTTCGGTTAAAGAAATTCGGAAAACGCATAGAAGTAATACCTACAAAATTTCATTCAAAGGAAATATGCTTGGGTTTACGAATGCATTATGGACAGGCGCTGAATTGTTAGATAAAGGTAAAGATGATGAAGAGATAAATTGGGCTTTAATTAAAATTGCGCCGCAAGTTAAATCAAGTCAGTTGTTACAATCAATATTGCCGGTTTGCGAGATAGTTTCATTTAACGAAGTCATACCTAGCATGAATGATATATTTATCTCAAAGGTAAATTCGGAAAATGGTGTCATTGGAACTCAAAGTAATTTTACAGAATAATTATGGGAAAGATTGGATTAATTATACAACGAGAGATTGTTTCCAAATTAAGAAACAAAACTTTCATTATCATGACCTTTTTAGCTCCTGTGCTAATTGCAGGTTTTTTTGCCATGATTATTTGGTTAAGCATGAGTGATAAGGCAGATCAAAAAATTTTAGTGATTGATGAAACCACTTTTTTCAGAGATAAATTAGCCGGTAATGATTACATCACGTTTACTTTTTCGGATCGGAAATTAGATGATGCTCTCACGGATTTCTATACCTCCGAAAACACATGTATTCTTTACATTCCTAATAATTTAATTAGCGGAGCGGGGGGAACAATAAAGGTTTTCTACAAGAAAGCTCCGGGTTTTGCGGTTCAAACAGATATAAAGAACCAAGTTGAGAAGGTGTTATACGAGTATAAATTAAAAGCGAATAACATTGATCCCACTATTATTCACAATGCTAAGCAATCCGTAAAAATGATTACGGAAAAGGTAAACGAAAAGGGGGAGAGTGCCGAGCAATTAACAGGATTTGCCAGCTTGTTTGGTTTTTTGAGTGGCGCATTAATGTTCATCTTTATCATTATGTATGGTATGATGGTATTTAGAAGTGTAATGGAAGAAAAAACCAATCGTATTGTGGAAATTATTGTATCGTCGGTGAAGCCTTTTCAGTTAATGCTTGGAAAGATATTGGGAATTGCCATTCTAGGTATTTGTCAGTTTATCGTTATGGGAATCATCACCACAATTCTCACCACTGCTTTATCAGCCACTTTATTAAAGGATGTGAAATCCGACTTGGCTAAATTTCAGAAGCAGCAGCAAGAAGTTTTTAAAAATGGTGCAAGTGCCGATTTAGAGAAATACGATAAGATGCAGGATAAACTAGAGACCTTTGAAATTCTTCAGCAGGTGCAAAAATTAAATTTCATGGAAATAGCGATTTGTTTCTTGCTCTATTTCATTGGAGGATATTTATTCTTTAGTTCTATTTTAGCGGCGATAGGAAGTGCCGTTGATGCCGAATCGGATGCGCAACAATTTATGATGCCGGTGATGTTGCCATTGATGGCGGGCTATTTCATTGCGGCAAAAATGATGACAAATCCCGAAGGTGCATTGGCGTTTTGGGGTTCCATCATTCCGTTTACTTCCCCGATAGTTATGATGGCACGTTTACCTTTCGGAGTTCCGCTCTGGCAAATCGCGTTATCGGTTACTCTGTTGTATGTTTCGTTTGTTGGAGCAACATGGCTAGCCGGTAAAATTTATCGTACCGGAATTTTAATGTACGGTAAAAAAGTTAGCTGGAAGGAGCTTAGTAAATGGGTTTTTTATAAGTAGCGGGTTGATACTACTTGGAAGACTTATTAGTTAAATTGTTTTTTACTAATTCCCACACAACAATTCCTAAACTAACGGAAATGTTCAACGAGTGTTTGCTTCCAAGTTGTGGAATTTCGATGCTGCCATTGCAAATATTCACTACATCTTGTTCAACACCGTAAACTTCATTGCCAAACACAAGCGCTAATTTGGAATTATCCGTGTTTCTGAATTCTTGCAAGTAAGTACTATTTTCAACTTGTTCGATCGCGTAAACTTTATAACCGTTTTTCTGTAATTCATTTACGCAATCCACGGTATTATCATAATGTTTCCAACTAACGGTCTCCGTAGCTCCCAAAGCTGTTTTTTCAATTTCCTTGTTAGGAGGAGTTCCTGTTACACCGCATAAATAGATAGCTTCAATTAAAAAAGCGTCAGCAGTTCTAAAGGCGGAACCTACATTATTGAGACTGCGTATGTTATCCAATATCAGAATTATTGGTGTTTTCTCAGCCTGTTTAAATTCCTCAATGCTTTTACGTCCTAAATCTTCGTTTTTTATTTTTTGCATAGGGCAAAAATAGCTATCTTTAAGCTTTAATTTTCTATTTAATTATTTGTATTTGTGAAGATTAGTAAAGAATTTAAAATAGGGGCCGTAGTTATTTGCGCAATTGCCGCATTTATATGGGGTTTAAATTTCTTAAAGGGTTACGATATACTTTCACGCAAAAATGTACTTTATGCCGTTTATCCTCAAATTGATGGTTTAATTGAGGCCAATCCTTTAATGGTGAAAGGGTATAAAATCGGACAGGTTAACCAAATTACTTTGATTAAGAAAGACGGAGAATATCAGGTGTTGGTTAAATTTTTAATTACCGAAGATGTAAAGATTCCAAAGCATTCCATTGCAAAAGCGGTGAGCTCCGATTTATTGGGATCAAAAGCGGTTGAAATTATTTACAGTAACGAAACAGAATTTGTTCAATCAGGTGATACATTGTTGGCGGCGTCAGAAGAAGATTTAAAAACAGCCGTTGACAAACGATTAACACCTTTGCAAAAGAAAGCGGAAGGATTATTATCTTCAATCGACTCTGTAATGGTAATTGTTGAAACGGTGTTAAACGCAAATACACGCGATAACTTAAGTAAGTCATTCGAAAGTATTAAGAAAGCAATCACCAGTTTAGAACAAACATGTTACAAGTTAGATGATTTAGTAGCTACCGAAAAATCAAAAATTTCATCAATCCTTTCTAAATTAAATTCTGTGGCAGGAATGTTAGAACAGAATACCGGGAAGATTGATAATATTCTTACCAACTTTAATAATCTCTCCGATAGTTTAGCGAAAGCACAATTAAAAGATGCTATTGATAATGCCGATAAAACTCTAAAGGAATTAAATATTTTGGTAGCACAAATCAATGCCGGACAAGGTACTTTGGGTAAATTAGCAAAAAACGATTCTTTGTATAATAACTTAAATAAAGCCAGTGAAGATTTAGATAAGTTGATGAAAGATTTACGTATTAATCCGGAACGTTATATCCACTTCTCAGTATTCGGAAGGAAGGAAAAAAACAAACCAAAAGACTAGTAGTATGATAAGTTCTATTGCCTTTATTATTCTGTTTGTTGCCGCAACAGCTTTTTTTATTTACAATGCTCGCAAAGTTCGCCGTAATATTTTACTGGGGAAAAACATCGACTTAAGTGATAATCGCGCTGAGCGTATAAAAACAATGACCATGGTTGCCCTTGGCCAAAGTAAGATGGTAACTCGTCCGGTTTCGGCTACCATGCATATTTTGGTTTATGTTGGCTTCGTTCTAATTAACATTGAAGTGTTGGAAATGTTTGTAGATGGAATTTTTCATCAGCACCGCGCGTTCTCTTTCATGGGAGGTTTTTATAATTTCTTAATCGGATTCTTCGAAATTTTAGCGCTTGGCGTTTTTATTGGTGTCGTTGTTTTTTGGTTCAGAAGAAATGTGGTGAAGGTGAAACGTTTCCTTAATAATGAATTAAAAGGTTTTCCAAGTTTTGATGCCAATGCTATTTTGATAGCTGAAACATTATTAATGAGTGCATTGTTTTTAATGAACGCCGCAGATCAGGTATTGCAATTTCGCGGACACGATCATTATCACCAAGCCGGCTCTTTCCCGGTAAGTCAGATTTTAGTTCCGGCCGTTGCAGGTTTATCGGATGGTACATTAATTTTCATTGAGCGATTCTGCTGGTGGTTCCACATCATTGGAATTTTCGCGTTTTTAAATTGGCTACCATATTCTAAACATTTCCATATTATATTGGCTTTCCCTAATACATTTTTCTCTAATCTAAAAGCAAAGGGAAGTTTCAAAAATCTATTTGAAGTAACAGATGTGGTGAAACCAAATTTCGATCCTGCTTATCAACCACAATTAGACCCTAATGTTCCGGTAAAATTCGGCGCTAAAGATGTTACCGATTTAACATGGAAACAATTACTCGATGCGTACACCTGTACCGAATGCGGACGATGTACCAGTTCTTGTCCGCAGAATATCACCGGTAAAAAATTGTCTCCACGTAAAATTATGATGGATACCCGCGACCGATTAGTGGAAGTTGGAAAGAACATCGATAAGAACGGCGGAACATTTGTAGATGACGGAAAATCATTGTTAGGAGATTATATTACATCTGAAGAAATTTGGGCATGCAACACCTGCAATGCTTGTGTTCAGGAATGTCCGGTGAATATCGATCCATTATCTATCATCATGGATTTAAGACATCAATTAGTATTAGAACAAAGTTCTGCACCAACCGAATTAAACGGTATGTTCAGTAACTTAGAAAATAACGGCGCTCCTTGGCAGTTTTCACCTGCTGATCGCGCTAATTGGATTAACGAGAATTAAAAAGGAATATGAGTAAGTTGATTGAAATTGAAGAGAACGGTAAGAAATTAAGTCCGGTTTTACCTGAGCATATTAAAAATTATTTGATTGACATCGATGGAACTATTTGTGATGATATTCCCAATGAAGAACCGGAAAGAATGGCTACCGCACAATTATATCCCGAAGCTTTAATAACTTTAAACAAATGGTTTGAAGAAGGACATATCATTACGTTTTTTACCAGTCGTACAGAAGAACACAGAGCGGTTACTGAACAATGGTTGAAAGATAACGGATTTAAATACCATGGTTTATTAATGGGAAAACCTCGCGGTGGAAATTATCATTGGGTGGATAACCATATGGTGCGTGCAACACGTTACACTGGGAGATTTACAGACTTAGTAGAGAAAGAAACAACGATTCAAGTATTTCAGAATTAATAAAGTTTTACAATGAGCAATACGCCAATTAAAGTACCAACAATGGCCGAGATGATGGCTAATGGTGAAACGCCTGAGATTTTATTTTGGGTGGGATGTTCAGGAAGTTTCGACGATCGTGCAAAAAAAATAACGAAGGCGATCGTTCGAATTTTGAATCATGTTAACATTAAGTTTGCTGTTTTAGGAACTGAGGAAACATGTACAGGCGACCCGGCAAAGCGTGCCGGCAATGAGTTTTTATTTCAGATGCAGGCTTTCCAAAACATAACTGTACTTAATAATTATAATGTTAAGAAAATTGTAACCGGTTGTCCGCATTGTTTCAACACATTAAAGAATGAATATCCTGAATTAGGCGGTAAATACGAAGTGGTGCATCATACACAGTTGGTACAGGATTTAATCAATCAAGGTAAATTGAAAGTGAACGGTGGTTCATTTAAAGGAAAGAAAATTGTTTATCACGATCCTTGTTACTTAGGAAGAGCCAATGATGTTTATGAAGCGCCGCGTGAGGTGATTCAAAAGTTAGACGTAGAATTGGCAGAAATGAAACGCAGTAAAGCAAAAGGATTATGTTGCGGAGCAGGCGGAGCACAAATGTTTAAGGAAGCAGAGAAAGGAAATAAGGAAGTAAGCACCGAAAGAGCAGAGGAGGCTTTAGCATTAAATCCGGATGTAATTGCTGTTGGTTGTCCGTTTTGCAATACCATGATGACAGATGGCGTTAAACATTTTAATAAAGAGGATAAAACAAAAGTATTGGATGTTGCTGAACTTATCGCAACTGCCAACGATTTATAAAACCAATTGCTTTTCCCCGGGCAATATAATTTTAATAGCATGAAAATTTTGAAATCAGTTACGGTAATTCTTGCCGCATTCTTGATGTTTTCCTGTAAATCGGGCGAAAACAAAGAAGTAGTTAAACAAGAAATCAAAGATTCGTTAATCGACAAGTTAAATTCACCTGAATTAAAAGCAGTGAATGAAAAATTAAAGAACGATCCGAATAATGCCGAATTATATAATGAACGCGCTAAGATTTATATTCGTTTAAAGCAGTTCGATGCGGCCATTGGTGATGCACAACGCTCATTGAAAATTGATAGTACGAATGCCAACTATCACCTTACGTTGGTAGATGCTTATTTTGCAGATAACAAAACGCGTCAGGCAAAGGAAACATTGGAGTTAGTAGCAAAAAAATTTCCTGATAACATAGAAGGTCTTTTAAAATTAGGAGAGCTCTTCTTTTTAGTGCGCCAATATGAAAGTGCGTTAACGCAAATTAATAAAGCATTGAAGATTGATGAGAACATGGCTCGCGCCTATTATTTGAAAGGTTCTGTATTTAAAGAGATGGGCGATACAACCAAAGCCATCTCGAGTATGCAAACAGCCATTGAGCAGGATAACAAATATTTTGACGCTTTTGTGGATGTAGGGTTGCTTTATGCAGTGAAGAAAAATCCTCTCGCATTTCAATATTTCGATAACGCCCTTCGCTTAAAGCCGGGTAATGATAATGTAATGTATGCAAAGGCAAAACTTTTGCAGGATATGAATAAAATTCCGGAAGCCATTGCTGAATATGAAAGAATGTTGGCTATCAATAAAGATAATACGATGGTGCTTTATAACATGGGTGCTATTTATTTGGATAGAAAGAAAGATGCAGAGAAAGCGGTTGATTATTTTTCAAAAGCCATTGCTGTGGATCCAAAATATACCGAAGCCTATTTTGCGAGAGGAGTTTGTTATGAAGTATTGAAGGATATTTCAAATGCAAAAGCCGACTATAACATGTGTTTACAAGTTACGCCAAATTACGAGATGGCTATTGAGGCATTGAATAATCTCGAGAAGAAATAAATCAGAGTTCTTTCATTAACATTTTGTAAAGCGATAACATGCTCTCAATATCTTTCTTGTGTACTTTTTCATCCGGTGTGTGTACATTTTGCTCTCCGGCGCCTACAAAGCACCAATCCCATGGATGTTCCGACATTTGTAATTCTTTTGCATCACTGCCACCGCTTCCTTCTACTTCCAGTTGATGCGGAATATTATGTTTTTTAGCAATATGAATGATTTTGTTGACGAAGCTTCTTCTCGGTACCAAACTATCGCGCATGGAAATAACAGCGCCTTTACCGGCATGAACTCCATCGGATATCCATGATATATCTGAAATGAGCGCTTGAAACACATTGTATTTTTCAGCTAAAAATTTTTGCAAAAATGTAACACTGCCTCCGCCATGTTCTTCCCAGCAACTAAACACGATGGCTCCGTCTTTTAAAGTTTCGGCAGTTTTTAAAGCGTTGTAAATTCCTAATCGATTATCCATGTAACAGCACTGAATGTAATCTTTATCTTCTCGCCAATTAGGTTTAAAGGTAAGTTCGGTGCCCCTTTCTAAATCGCGTTTGAATTTATAAGCTAGAGTAGAGTAGCCATGCTTATCTTTTTTAACATCGAGTTCCACTTCTGCTTTTCCTATCGAATCTTCTCCCACTAATTTGAATCCGCTTTTGCAAAGTGGTCCGCCAATTTTTACTAACTGTTTTCCATATCTAACGGTGAAGCCAATGCTATCCATGTGCGCAAAAACAGCGGTACGTGGTTTTCCGAAAATTAATACAATACAATCTTGAAAGCCTTTACCGTGAAAAATTTTAGGCTGATGCTTCCAGTTTTTTTTATTTTTTTTGATGTACTCTAATAAAAAATCTTTCATGGCCACTTCATTTCCAGAAGGAGCGTGAATGGAGCACATTGTTTTTACAAGTTCGTAATCGGAGTTTTTTGTTTTTGTCATTAGTGCGTTTTTAGATACTTAAATTTTATCGGTGTAAGCTTCATGATCTGTTCTTCAACTTGGTCATTATAACTTTTTCTTACATCAAATATAATCACGCAATTTGATTCGTATTCATTTGAAATTATTTTACAGTGATTATCACGCAAGATACGCATTACAGAATTCATTTGCTCGAAATTAAACTCTACTCTATATTGAAATAAAATATGCTTTTCAATGATTTCGGCATTTTTTAGAGCATCTGCCGCTGCTTCGCGATAGGCATTAATTAAACCACTAACACCAAGTAATGTTCCGCCAAAGTATCGGGCAACAACAATCAGAACATCCGTTAAATCTTTGGATTGTATTTGTCCTAGTATAGGTTTACCGGCCGAATTATTTGGTTCACCATCGTCATTAGCCCTATAAGCAGCTTTATCGGCACCTAATCGCCATGCATAACAATGATGATTAGCCCCATGATGTTCTTTTTTTAATTGACTAATGATTTCTTTGATTTCAGCTTCTGTTTTAACCGGGAATACAAAGCCTAAAAATTTACTGCCTCTGTCTTTATAAATTCCTTCTGATGCTTTTTGGATGGTAAAATATGAGTCGTCGAAGAGCATTATTTATATCGCAAAGCAAGTTAATTTTATCAATAAATGCCACATGAAACAGTAAATAATCTGCAAGGGGGCAGCACCTAACTAAAATATTTATTTTCAGTAGAATAGTTCAAGAATCCCCTTCAAATTCTGTTCATAAGCTGTTAATTATAGCAGACTAGCCATTCTATTGAGTGAAACCTAGGCTTGCCTTATTTGAAAACAGGGTTATTACGCCTCTATTTCACTAAATTTAATACAATGATTGCAAAACTCCATCCCATGAAGAATCTTATTAAACTTTCGGCCATTGTATTTACTATGTTAACCGTAAACGTGGTAAATGCCCAAACAAAAGGTGAACCGCTTTGGGGTACACCATGTAAAGAATGTTTAGAGCCTGTAGGGAATACTCAAAAAGGTTCTCCTGCTTCAGTTCAAAACGGAAACGCAACAATTGCGACAAGTTATACAACTACAGCTTGCGGATTAAACTTTACGACAGCGAGTGTTCGATTGCATGCCCGCTCGTTTGGTGCAGTTACACCTGCAACAGGTCTTGCTCAACCAGCCACAATGGCTATTTCAGGGATGCCTGCATGTTTTCAGGTTTTAAAAGCATTTTTATACATAGGTGGTTCCGGAAACGGTAGCGCTTTTAATGTGAATTTTACTAATCCGGCTGCAACTGCTTCTACAGTTCCAGCTACCATTATTGGAAGTGACGTAGACAAATGCTGGAGCTTCCCGGGTACATACAATTACCGTTGTGATGTAACTGCTTTGATTTCCGGGAACGGTAATTATGTTATAAGCGGAGTTCCGGTAAATGCTACTGCCAAAACAATGGATATGGATGGCGCTACTTTATTTATTATTTATTCTGATCCAAATCAAACCTACACAGGCAGTATTATGATTGGTGATGGTTGTATGGTAATGAAAGGTGGAACTAAAACTGCTAATCTTACCGGCTTTAATGTTTGCGGACCAACTTCTTTAACAACAAATTTTATGGCTGTTACCGATTTACAGAAAATCGCAGCTACTCCTGTTTACCTTAACTCAGCTACCGCTAATTTTACTCAGCCGGTGGCAAGTCAGCAAGTATATGATTACATTCAACAACCCGGTGGCGCTGCTGTAGCAGGACAAACCTCCGCAACTTACGGTGTTCAAAATACAAGCGACTGTTGGAATCTGGTGTTTGCCGGTATGTATTGGCGAACAGCTTGTAACGTATGTACGATTTCTAATCTTACAGTTACTGCTATTACGTCATCTTCTTGTTCTGCCGGTTCTGCAACCGCTAACGTGTCCGGCGGTACTGCTCCTTATTCTTATACGTGGAGCCCTGCCGGTGGAAATGCGCAAAGTATCACTAATATGCCTTCAGGTACTTATACTGTAAATGTAAAAGACGCTACAGGTTGCAAAACCGGAACTGCAACTGTTGCAGTTAACGCGGCTTCAGGACCAACTATTACGGCTAATGCCGGAACCATTTGTGCGGGTAGCTCAGTTAATTTAACCGCTAATGGTGCTGCAACTTATACTTGGAGTCCGGGTACCGGATTAAATACGACTAACGGTCCGGCCGTTACTGCCAACCCTGCTGCTACAACAGTATACTCCATTAGTGGAACTAATGCATTAGGTTGCGTGGCTACGATTACAACTCAGGTAATGGTAAATCCAATGCCTGTACCTGTAATTAATAGTAATAGTCCAATATGTCTGAATGCACCACTAAACTTAACTTCAGGTGGCGGTACAACATACGCATGGAGCGGACCAAACGCTTTCACTTCAACATTGCAAAATCCTACGGTTGCAGCCGCTACAACAGCTGATGCAGGTGTTTATACAGTAACTGTAACTTCACTAGGATGTTCATCAACAGCTACAACTAACGTTGCGGTATTAACGCCTTCAACAACTGCTACTAATACCGGACCATATTGTGCCGGTGCAACTATTCAATTAAATGGTGGTGCAGCAACATCTTATAGCTGGACAGGTCCGGGTGGATTTACATCTAATTTACAAAACCCAACTATTGCTGCTTCAACAACTGCAATGAGTGGAACTTATAATTTATTAGTTTCAATTGGTTCATGTACTGCAGCAGCTTCAACCAACGTTGTTGTGAATGCATTGCCGGTTCCAAACGCAATTAGTAATAGTCCGGTTTGTGCGAACGATCAAATTACATTCACAGGTTCAGGCGGAACAACGTATACATGGACTGGCCCTGCTTATAACTCTAATCAACAAAATCCGGTAATAGCTTCTTCAACTGCTGCAAATGCCGGTACATATACTTTAACGGTAACCGATGCTAACAACTGCGTTAACTTTACAACTGTAAATGTGGTTGTAAATCCGCTTCCTGTTATAACGGTTAACAGCCCTGTAACTTGTTTGAATACTTCATTTACTTTATCTGCAACTGGTGGCTCAACATATGCATGGAGTGGTCCTGCCGGATTTACTTCAAACCAGCAAAATGCGGTTCTTACCAATGCAGCGGCATCTATGTCGGGTGTATACACGGTAACTGTAACTACAGCGAATAACTGTGTGTCAACTGCCACCACAAACGCACAAGTATTACCATTGCCTAATCCTCAAATCAACAGTAACTCACCTGTTTGTGTGGGTAACGCGTTAATGTTAGCAGGAAGTGGAGGTGCAACATTTGCTTGGACCGGACCGAATGGATTTGTAAGTGCTCAACAAAACCCAACAATAGCAAACGTAACATTGGCAGAAGCCGGCGTTTATACTTTATTGGTTTCTTCAGGAACCTGTACAGCAAGTACTACTGCAACTATTGTTATTAATCCGCTGCCAACTCCTCAAATCGTAGTGAATACTCCGGTGTGTGTTGGACAAGCTTTAAACTTTAGCGGTAGTGGTGGTGTAACTTATAGCTGGAATGGTCCGGGCTTCATTAATAACACACAAAACCCTTCAATTCCTGCTGCCACAATGTTTAATAATGGAGCCTTTGTGTTAACAGTTACTGATGCAAATAATTGTACTAATTCAACCACTCAGAATGTGGTGGTAAATCCATTACCAAATGTAAATGCAACCGGTGCTACCGTTTGTGAAAACGGCAATGCAACTTTAAGCGCGGGTGGTGGAGTAACTTATTCATGGAGTGGTCCGAATGGTTTTACTTCTAATAGCCAAAATCCAATGTTGTCAAATGCGCAATTGAATGTATCAGGACAATACACAGTATTAGTAACTGACGCAAATACTTGTACAAATACAGCGGTAGCAACCATTATTGTGAATCCTGCTCCTGTAGCAACAATTAATAACAATAGTCCAATTTGCGTAAACAACATGTTAAGTTTAAGCGGTTCGGGTGGAGTGAGCTATAGCTGGACAGGGCCAAATGGATTTGTTTCTACTTCTCAAAATCCAAACTTCAATGCAAGTTCAACAGCCTACTCAGGAAATTACGTGCTTACAATTACGGATGCTAATGGATGTACAGCTTCTGCTACAACAGCAGCAACTATTAATCCAATTCCGAGTGTAGCAATTAATGCAGTTCCTAACAGAGGCTGTGCGCCTTTCTGTACTTCATTTAATTTAAGTACGAGTCCGGGTGTACAAACCTACAATTGGAATTTAGGAAACGGAATCACAGGAAATACAGCCACACAACAAACATGTTACGGTACTACCGGTGTTTACACAGTGAATGTAGTTGTATCTGATGCCATTGGATGTACCAATAGCGCTACTTATACCGTTGAAGTATTCCCTCAACCGGTTGCTGACTTTAACCATGCACCAATTAAACCAATCATTAATATTGATCCTGAAGTAACATTTACAGATGCTTCACATGGAGATTCGATTGTTAAATGGCAATGGTATTTCATGAATACCGCACAGTATACATCGACACAACAAAACCCAACGTTTATGTATTCTGATCCGGGTACTTATGCAGTAGCCTTGGTTGTTACAAGTGATAAAGGCTGTATTGATACATTAGTGAGAATTGTTGAGGTAGGTGAAGACTTCGGAATTTACGTTCCAAATGCATTTACGCCTAATGCCGATGGATTAAATGATGTGTTCCAGCCAAAAGGATTTGGTGTTGTAAAATACCAGTTGCAAATATTTGACCGTTGGGGTGAAAGAGTGTTTGAGACCAAGGAATTTGAAAAGGGATGGGATGGAAAATTCGCGGGACGTGGAGATAATATTTGCGAGCAAGGAACTTATACCTGGTTGATAAATGCAGTGAGTGTATTTGGAAAAGCACACGAGTTAAAAGGTCACGTAACACTTATCAAATAATTGATATAAAAACTTTAAAGCCGCTTCCAAAAGAAGCGGCTTTTTCATTTATAATGTGATCAAGAAAATTGCGACAACAGCGAGCGCTAATCCTATTTTGTTTTGAGTCGATAAGTTTTCTTTGAAAATCAAAACACCGATAAGAGCTGAAAGAACTACATTGGAGATGTTAAGCACCGGAAACAATTGAGCGCTGTTTAATACATTCGACTCAAGGGCTTTAATAATAAAAAAAATACTGAAATAATTAGGTATACCAAGAATAATACCGGCGAGAATACTTTTTGGTTCGAAGAAAGTTGTTTCTTTTTTTTGTGATCTATGCCTAAAGAATGTAAAGATTAAAACAAAAACACCTATCACAAAGGCACAGAAAAAAGAAGAAATCGTAAACATCTCGCTGTCTTGTTCATTGTGAATGTAAAACGCATTCGTGGCATTTATGGCGGTGTCGATTAATCCGCTGCCTAAAAACACAAGCAAGGGCAACCAAATAAGTTTTTTATCGATATGTTTGTTTTCATCATGAGACCGTGTAGCGAAATATAATGCAGCAAGTGCCAATACGATTCCAGCGACCTTAATAATGGTAAGCTCTACATTTAATACAAGAACTGAGAATAACACAGGCATTGCTACACTCATTTTATTTGCAACCGATGCTGTTGATATGCTGATTTTTTGAGTGGTAAGTGATATTAAGTTAAAAATAGAAATGAGTAAAAAGCCGAGAGGAATGCTTACAAATATCCACTTGGAATGATAGAGCGTTTCTAAATCAAAACTGTGTTTGGAGAATAAAAGTCCGGTTACTGAAGCGGTGATATAATTCACAATAATAGCATGCAGCGAATTTACTTTGAACTTATCAAACAGTTTAAAAATGACAAGTAGTACTACGCTGGCAAGAATATTTAGTAGAATGTAAATCACTTATGAATTATTGGTGAAAGAGAATAATAAGTCTGTTCCTGAATTACTTTTTACACCTTTACTTAAATCAAATTCAGGCGCAGCAATTCCGTTTTTAAATTCTAAATTCGGATTTACAAAAACACGTGCTTCATCCCATAATCCGGACTTAATAATTGAATCCAGTAACATGGCGCCACCTTCAACAAATACACTGGATATGTTTTGTCTTGCTATTGATTCAAAAATGTTTTTGACGTTGAAATGAGCTTTGTCTAAAGTTAAATAACTTATGTTGTTATGATTTTCCTTTTCTCTTTCGCTAACCACAATCGTTTTTGCATCGCTATTAAATACATTTAACCGACTGTCCAATTTTAATTGTCGGTCAATAACAATACGTATTGGGTTATTGCCTCTTACATGCCTCACCGTTAGTTCGGGATTATCGTTAATGGCCGTATTAGTTCCAATCATAATCGCTTGTTCATGCGATCTCCATTCGTGAACCAGTAATTTTGAGTTTTGGCACGTAATCCAGTTATCTTCTTTTATATCCGAAAGCGGCCATCGGCTGATAAATCCATTCGCTGTTTGCGCCCATTTTAAGATGATGTAAGGCCTTTTTTTCTCATGAAAAGTAAAAAAGCGTTTGTTTAAATCACGCCCTTCTTTTTCTAAAATGGCCGATACAACTTCTATACCGGCTTTCTTTAATTTTTCAATTCCTTTTCCTGCCACCAAAGGATTCGTATCTAAGTTTCCAATAATTACTTTCTTGATTTTTTTATCAATTATTAAATCGGAGCAAGGAGGTGTTTTTCCATGATGCGAACATGGTTCGAGGTTCACATACAATTCGCAGTCACTATAATCAAAATGATCGGGTAAATTCTTGATGGCGTTTACTTCAGCATGGGCTTCGCCGTATTTTTTGTGCCAGCCCTCCGAAATTATTTCGCCTCCTTTTACAATTACACATCCCACCATTGGATTGGGAGCCACGAAGCCGAGTCCGTTTAAGGCCAATTCGTGGCAGCGTTTCATGTATTTATCGTGGTTTTGCATGTGTAAAGTCCTTCAATTTTACTGAATTATTTGAAATTTAACCAACAATAAATCTTTTGATGGCTTTTTCACTCTTAATTTTGTAAATTTACCTTCTATTTTTACCTATTATGTTCGATAATTTAAGTGATAAGTTAGACAGGGCCTTTAAAGTTTTAAAAGGTCATGGAAAGATTACAGAAATAAACGTTGCTGAAACTTTAAAAGAGGTTCGTAAAGCTTTATTAGACGCTGACGTTAACTATAAAGTTGCTAAGCAGTTTACAGATACCATTAAGGAAAAAGCGCTAGGACAAAATGTATTAACAGCCATTTCTCCGGGTCAACTCCTCATTAAAATCACACACGATGAGTTAACGCAATTAATGGGCGGACAAAAAGAAGAGATTTATCTCGGTGGAAGTCCAACTATTATTTTAATGAGCGGTTTACAAGGTTCAGGTAAAACAACCTTCACAGGAAAGCTCGCCAATTATTTAAAAACTAAAAAAGGTAAAAAACCTTTAATGGTAGCTTGCGACGTGTATCGTCCGGCTGCTATTGATCAATTGCACGTATTAGGCGAGCAAATTGGTGTGGAGGTTTTTTCCAATAAAGAAGAAAAGAATCCGATTAAAATTGCAGAAGCTGCTATTAAGCAAGCCAAAGAAAATGGAAACAGTGTTGTGCTGATAGATACTGCCGGTCGTTTAGCGGTGGATGAGGTGATGATGACGGAGATTGCCGAATTAAAAAAGGCAGTTAAACCAAATGAGATTTTGTTTGTGGTGGATTCCATGACAGGTCAGGATGCAGTAAACACAGCCAAAGCATTTAATGACCGATTGGATTTTGACGGTGTTATCTTAACCAAATTAGATGGTGATACACGCGGTGGTGCGGCCTTGTCGATTAAATCGGTGGTAAATAAGCCGATTAAGTTTATTGGTACAGGCGAAAAAATGGATGCTTTGGATGTATTCTATCCTGAGCGTATGAGTGATCGTATATTGGGAATGGGTGACGTTGTAACATTAGTGGAGCGCGCGCAAGAACAGTATAACGAAGAGGAAGCAAGAAAATTATCGAAGAAGATTGCCAAGAATCAATTTGATTTAAATGATTTCTTAAGTCAGTTACAACAAATTAAAAAAATGGGTAACATCAAAGACTTAGTAGGCATGATTCCTGGCATTGGAAAAGCAGTGAAGGATGCCGATATAAATGAAGATGCTTTCAAGCACATTGAAGCAATTATTTATTCAATGACTCCTGCCGAAAGGAGTAAGCCTGAGTTAATAAATGGTTCCAGAAGACAAAGAATTGCGAAGGGTTGCGGACAAAACATCAGTGAGGTAAATAAATTACTGAAGCAATTTGAAGATACCCGTAAAATGATGCGCATGATGAACGATAAAAACGCTATGAGTAAATTAATGCGTAATATGCCTAAAATGCCTGGACAATAGAATTACTTATTCCTTTTGTTTTAGTTTTCAGATAGTCCATCAGAAATGTAAATACAAAACAATAAATTTAAAGCCATGAGCCTAATCGACGGAAAAAAAATCGCACAGCAACTTCAGGATGAAATTGCTGCAGAAGTTAAACAGTTTGTTTCAGGCGGAGGTAAAGTACCTCATTTGGCGGCAATATTGGTTGGCGACGATCCCGCATCGATGGCTTATGTTGGTTCTAAAGTAAAAACCTGTGAGAAAGTGGGTTTTAAATCTACACTCAAAAAATTTCCGGCAACTATTTCAGAAGCTGAATTATTGCATGAGTTGGATGTTTTAAATAATGATAATGATATTGATGGTTACATTGTACAATTGCCTTTGCCAAAACACATCAATGAGCATAAAATTATTGAAGCCGTAAAACCAAGCAAAGATGTTGATGGTTTTCATCCGATTAACGTAGGGCGATTAGTATTAGATTTACCGACTTATATCAGCGCTACACCTTTTGGAATTACACAGTTATTGGAACGCTATAACATTGAAACTTCCGGTAAAAATTGTGTGGTTATTGGTCGCAGTCACATTGTTGGTTCGCCAATGAGTATTTTGATGGCGAAAAACGATAAGTTCGCGAATTGCACCGTTACCCTTTGTCACAGTCGTACAAAAGATTTGAAAGCACATTGTTTAAATGCAGACATTATTATTGCTGCCATTGGCAAACCAAATTTTGTAACAGCGGATATGGTAAAGCAGGGCGCTGTAATAATTGATGTTGGAATTAATCGTGTTGATGATGCGAGTTTGCCTAAAGGGTATAAACTTGTTGGCGATGTAGACTTTGATGGCTGCGCTCCAAAATGTTCTTATATCACACCGGTGCCAGGTGGTGTAGGTCCGATGACCATAGCTTCATTAATAAAAAACACGCTATTAGCTGCTAAAAAAGAGATTTACGCTTAATTAGCGGTTTCGTTTTTTTTCATTATATTTATTTATATAAAATTTATAAAATGAAAAAAAATATTCTTGTTATTGTAATAATTACTTTTTCGATAAGTCTTACTTCTCAAAATAAAAATAATCGTTTTGGTATTTTTATTGGCGCTGGTTCTCAAAAATACAAAGGCGATTTAGGCAATGGTTTTACCCTAAAAAATAATTGTTGGTACGGTACCTACAGTGCTCAGTTTTCTTATTATTTGAATAAGTATTTTGACGGTGGAGTTTTTCTTACTGCAGGTAATTATGGTTTTAGTCAGCCTGATGATATAAAGATGAAGGAGGTCTTATCAGACGACCGTTGTCCAGGATGCTTCGGAAGAAAGGGAATTGGTAACGTAAGCGCAAGATTGTATTCGGCAGGAGCAATGGCTAAGTTTAAGTTCGCTAATGGATTTTTGTTGAATGAAAATTTCCCGGTTCGTCCTTACATTTATGCCGGTGCTTCGGTAGTAGAACTTGTAGATGTAATGAAAATGAAGTGTGTTCAGCCCGGAAGATATTATTCCTTTAATGTTGGGTTCGGTTTTAAATATTATTTAACCGATAATATTAACATAGGATATAATATGGCATTGGGTCGCTTTACATCCGATCACTTAGATTATAAAATAAAGAATGGCGACAATGACATGTACCTTCAACAAACTTTAAATGTAGGTATTGATTTGTTTTAAGGATACACGAAGTGTAACGTTTCTTTAATTGCCTTACCACCTTTTTGTGCAGGTTTCCAATTCGGCATTTTTAAGAGAATCGATTCTAAATCTTTTTCGCAGTTAGTGCAATTAGCGAAAGAGTTTAAAAATTTCACTTTAGTGATTTTACCGTTTTCATCAATCGATAATTTAGCTTTAAACTCCTTTACATTTGATTTTAAAGTGGCATTCTTATCAATTTCCGATTTAATGTATGCTTGTGCGTTTACATATGGTTTTTGAATGAATGTAGGCTGAGAAATCATATCGCCCGAATTATCTAAATCCGCTTTTCCTGCAGCTTCAGTAAATGAAGATTTTGGCGCACTTGCTGTTTGTTCACTTGCTAAAGCTTCAGTAGCAGGTGCTTTTCCGGGCTCGTTTTTATACTCACTGTCTTTTGCTTTCTTTTTTAATCCGCCTACCGTGCTGCGGGCTTTTACGCCTTCTTCTTTTTTATCTGCCAAAACAACAGGTTGCACCGCTTCTTTTTCCGAAAGGTTCTCATCTCTTCTGTAATCTTTTTGATCTTCGGATGGTGAAGGAGGAACAGCCGCTGTAACCGGACCGTTATTCGATTCTTGTTGTTTATTAGCTAATACCATATCATCCATGGCGCTGCCGGCTCCGGTTGCTGCTGTACTTTTTGTTGTTACATCCGTAGGTTTCGTGTCAGTTTCTCCGGAAGCATTTCCTTTACGTTCAAGTCTGTTTTCTTTCTCAGCTGGTTTTTCGGTGGCTGAAGAACCGTCAGTCTCTTCCGTTGCTGGAGATAAATCAGCTTCCTTTTTTAATTCGTCAACCGGTGCTAATTCTCCGGGAACACTTTCTTTTTGTTCTGCCGATTCGCTAAGGGCTAATTCAGCTTTGTTAGAATTAAGCGAGTTGTAAAAAATTACGGTGAGGCCTATGACTAAAATTAATCCGGCCGCCATGCTTAAATAAAAGAAAGTGCGGTTCCCTGATTTCTTTTGAGAATATTCTTCACTAATGCGCGCATCCAGTTTAGCTTGTAAAGAACGAGCCAATTCCGGATTTTCGAGAGAAGCGAAACCTTCGAGAGCCTCCTTCTCAAAATCATCGAGGCCGGCTGAGTCGTTTGTTTCCAAACGCTTCAACAACTCATCGCTGCTTGGTGTATGTTTATTCAGCTTATTGGCCATTTTGTAATTCTGTTATTTTATTTTTCAAATTCCTTTTTCCGTTTTGTATATAACTCTTTACTTCATTTGCATTAAATCCTGTTATATCCACAATTTCGTTATACGATTTGTTTTTATAGTAAAACAGGATGATGCATTGTTTTTGCTCTTTACTTAAAGTGCTGAGAGCCGTTTCCAATTGCGAGATCGTGTTTTCTTTCTCATCGTTTGAATTGAGATGTAAATCCGAACCCGAATCCATAAACAATACTTTATTGTCCTGAAGTTCAATGTCTTTTTTAAGCTGCGATTGCTTTTTACGAAGTTCCATCAAACACATGTTTTTGGAATAAGTGTAAAGCCAGCTTTTAAAAAATTCGATTTTGTGCTTTTTGAGGTCGGCTGTTAGTTTCTCGAAGATATTCATCACAAGATCCTGTGCTTCATCCTCATTTTTAAGATACTTAATGCATAAACCTAATACCAAATGCGAATAACGTTTAAAAAGTATGCCTAAATAGTTGGTGTTATCCTCCTCGCAATACCTTCTAATTAGCTCGTTATCATCTAGTTGATTATATTCGGCTTTATATAGCATCCGACATCTAAATTAGTCAATTATCAAAGAAATTAACACAATTTTCACTTAATAATTATTAAATTGTAAAGGCAACACTCAAATGTTATATTTGTAGGTTATTGTGGCAGGAAGTTTGCTGTCATTACGTTTAATTGGCAAAATTTGGTAAATATTTAATTGTTGCATTGTGCATAACCGTGAGCTTCGGTTTTATGCAAAACTTTGACACCAATGCCAAAATCAAAGCCGTATTCCTTTACAATTTTACTCGTTATTTTGAATGGCCGGAAGGTAAGAAAACCGGCAACTTCATCATTCACATGGTGGGTAAAAACGAAGCCTTATTGAAAGAACTCAATAAAATGGCAGAGAGCAAAATGGTGGGTAATCAAAAAATGGAGGTCATTAACACGCCAACTTTTGATGGTAGAACCAAACCTCATATGTTATTTATTTTACCGGATGCCAGTAAGTCATTAAATGATATTGTTGCTAAAATGAAAGGCAAAGGCGCCTTAATTATTGCCGAAAAAGACGGAGCCGCCAAAACAGGAGCCGCTATCAACTTTGTGGTAATAGACAATAAACAAAAATTTGAATACAGTAAAACAAGTGCCGTAAAGGCGGGATTAAAAACCAGCGAGGATTTTAAAGCCCTTGCCATTGCGATAGATTAACATGAAAGTAAAAAATATTACATATGTGATTTTACTTTTTAGCCTGATGCTAAGCAGCAATGCTTTTGCGCAGCTTGATAAATTAGAGCGCGTGCAAGAGTGTTTAAAGGCTAAAGATGCTGTTTGCGCTAAGCAAAGTATCGATTCTGTATTCCTCGCTAAAGAAGCTTATACTGATGCACAAGCACAATACATGCGTGCCTTTGTTTATTATGAATTAGCGAAAAAGGATAAGTATAATATTCAGTCGGCTTTCCGCGATACTTCAATTAACGCAGCAAAAACATCCTTAAAATTAAAACCGGATGCAGGTATTCGTGATGGTGATTTAGTTATCATCAAAAAACATTCTGAGTTGTACTATAATATGTGTATTAAATATTTGTATGATTCATTAAACTACGAACGTTCAAGCGCGTCTTATAAGAACTATAAGCAATTGTATTTAATGGTTGATTCATCGTTTAACTTCCAGGCTAAGGATATCGAGTATTATTCGGCTGTAGGTTCGCATTTCTCCGATTTATTTAATGCGAATAATACGAAAACAGAATTTGGAGAGAATGGTAAGATTGCCTTAATGAAAGTGCTTGAGTTAGATCCTAAAAACGTAAGTGCTAACATTAACTTGGGTATCATTTATTATAACCAAGGTGTAAACCTTATTAATTCAATGGATATCGATACGCCACTGGATAAATTAGAGGCTATTCAGGATAATTCGGTGAAATTATTTAAACAGTCATTACCATTTATGACTAAGGTTTATCAGCTCGATCCTAAAAACGTTAAAGCATTAGAAAGTCTTCGTCAGATCTATCAGGCCTTAAACGATGACGCGAAGAAGGAAGAGTTTAATAAAAAATTATTGGACGCACGCGGCGGAAGCGATAAGTAGTAGGGCATTGGTGTATGGCATTTAAGTTTACAATCGGTAGAAAAATAGGCACTGGCTTCGGTACGTTAATTGCATTAACGGTAGTGGCTTTTGTACTTACACTTTTTACCTTAACTGATAGCAAAACTAAAACCGAAACAGTGGTAGGGCAGGTAGCTCCATCTGTAGCGGCATTGAAGGAGTTCAACTTTATGTTGCAACGTTCACAAACGTTAATATCGAAATGGTATTATAGTAAAAATGTGAACGATCCTGGTCGTGATAAGCTCCATAAATTAATTACTGTCGATTATCCTAAAAAGCGTCAAGAGATTCATGAGTTTTCGAAAAAGTGGACAAACGAAAAGGAATTACAAACGTGGAGAAACATAAAAAATAAAACAGAGAAAATTTTCTTTACGTACCAGCAAGATATCATGGCTCCATTGAATTCCTTGGAAGCTTATGAAGATGCTTCTATTTACTTTATCGCACAGGATGCGTTATCTACAGCTGAAAATGATTTAAAGATTTTGTATGAAGATTTAGATCAATTAATCCAATCGAAGCAAAAAAACGCAGAGGATGTTCGTGACCAGATGTTCTCCTCATTTAATTTCTTAGAACGTTTTGTAAAATACATTGGTTTTGCATTGGTGTTTGGTGGAATTTTAGTAGCATTATTTACCGTTCGCTCTATCGTAAAGCCTGTACAGCAACTGAAGAAAATGCTCTTATCCATGGGGCTTGGTATCTTACCAAAAGAACGTATCGAATACCGCACGGATGAAATCGGTGAAATGGGTACTGCTCTTAATAATCTCATTGAGTCGATGGAACGTACCACCGAATTTGCTAAACAAACGGGTGCCGGTAATTTCGATGCTTATTATAAACCTTTAAGTGAATACGACAGTTTAGGACAAGCACTTGTGAAAATGCGTGATGACTTAGCGGAAAACGAGCGTTCACTCGAGCAAAAAGTGATTGAACGTACTGAGGAAGTTGTTCGTCAAAAGGAAGAAATTGAGAATAAGAATCAAGAGTTGGAAAGTCTCTATAAGCAGGTAACCGATAGTATTCATTATGCAAAACGTATCCAGGAAGCAATTTTACCACCTGATAAATTAATTCAAAAGCATTTACCAAATTCTTTTGTGCTTTATAAGCCGAAGGATATCGTTTCCGGTGATTTTTACTGGATGGATACTAAAAACGACGACGTGTATTTTGCTGCCGTAGATTGCACAGGTCATGGTGTGCCGGGTGCATTTATGAGTTTGGTGGGTTCTAACTTATTAAAGGATGCTTTTAATAATCCTTCTTTAACTTCTCCTGCACAAATAATGGATAAATTGAATGAAGGTGTTGCCAGTACTTTGCATGTTGGACAAGGAGAAAAGGATGCGAAAGATGGTATGGATATGACATTGTGCTCCATCAATTATAAAAAAATGGAATTGCAGTTTGCTGCCGCGTTTAATCCGCTTTATATCATCCGCGACGGACAGCTCATTCAGCATAAAGCCGATAAATTCCCTGTTGGCGCTTTTATCGGTGAGCCTAGAAAGTTTACCAATAATACAGTTCAGCTTCAAAAAGGCGATGTGGTTTATATCTTTTCCGATGGATATGCCGATCAGTTTGGTGGGCCAAAAGGAAAGAAATTTATGGCCGGAACATTCCGTAATTTACTTCTGGAAATCAGTTCTATGCCTCCGGCAGAACAGAAAAAATATCTTGATAATACCATCGAGTCGTGGCGCGGTCCGCTCGAACAAGTCGACGATATCCTCATTATTGGGGTTAAAATCTAATTATTTATTGGTAAATAACTTTGCATAAAAGCAGATATAAGTTATTTTTGCGTCTCTTATAACAATACAAAATGGCTCAGTTTGATTTAATTATGCCCAAGATGGGTGAGAGTGTTGCAGAAGCGACGATTATTAAATGGACAAAAAACGAAGGTGATAAAATTAAAACTGACGAAACAGTTTTAGAAATCGCTACCGATAAAGTGGACAGTGAAATTCCTTCGCCATTTGAAGGTGTATTGGTTAAAAAATTATTTAAAGAGGGTGACGTAGTTCAAGTGGGGGCTGTAATCGCTCATATTTCTTCTGATGCTGCAGCCGGAACTACATCTACTTCAACAGCTCCTGTTGCTGAGACAAAAACCGCTGCTGTGATTGAAACGAAGAGTGCAACGGCAACTGTTGCTTCAGCGAATGTTGATTTCAGTAAATCGGATAAATTTTATTCTCCATTGGTGAAAAACATCGCTAAGGAAGAAGGAATTTCATTAGAAGAATTAGATAACATCAAAGGAACTGGACAAGACGGACGAGTAACCAAAGCAGATATATTAGCTTACTTACCAAACCGTAACAAGCAAACTGCTCCGGTTCAAAAAACTGCCACTACTACCACTACTACCAGTGAAACTTCAAAATCAGTTTCAGTTGGTGATAACGCTATTATTGTTAATCGTCCTGCTGTTTCAGTAGGTGCCGGTGATGAAATCATCGAAATGGATCGCATGCGTAAAATTATTGCCGATAACATGGTAATTAGTAAGCATGTTTCTCCACACGTAACTTCATATGTAGAGGCGGATGTAACTAATTTGGTATTATGGAGAGATAAAGCGAAGAAAGAATTTGAAAAGCGTGAAGGCGAAAAGTTAACGTTCACTCCATTATTTATTGAGGCTGTAGCTAAAGCCATTAAAGACTTCCCAATGATTAACGTATCCGTTGATCAAACCGGAACTAAAATCATTAAGCGTAAGAATATTAATATTGGTATGGCAGCAGCTTTACCAACCGGTAACTTAATCGTGCCTGTTATTAAAAATGCGGATGAGAAAAACTTAATCGGCATTACCAAAGCGGTGAATGATTTAGCAACACGTGCTCGTGCCAATAAATTACAACCCGACGAAATTCAAGGTGGTACTTTTACTTTAACCAATGTAGGAAACTTCGGTAACGTAATGGGAACTCCAATCATTTTACAACCTCAGGTGGCTATTATGGCCGTTGGAACAATTAAAAAGAAACCGGCAGTTATTGAAACACCACAAGGTGATATGATTGGTGTTCGTCACTTTATGTTCTTATCCCTTTCATACGATCACCGCGTTGTAGACGGTTCTTTAGGCGGAAGCTTCTTACGTAAAGTAGCTGATTACCTTGAGACATGGGATACCACTCGCTCAATCTAAAGCAAAATCTTACTAAATAGATAAAGCCCGTTTATTAACGGGCTTTTGTTTGTATTATTCTCAGGTTCAACGGCAAAAAGCTAGTTTTTGTCTATTATTTGAATAATTTTGCTCTCTTAAAAAGGTAAAAAATGAAGAAACTTCTAGGGCTTATTCTGTTCCTTGTCGCAAATTTTGCACAGGCACAAATTGCAAATGGAACCTACGCTCAATATTTTAAAGAAGGTAATTATTTAATGCTGGAAGAAAACTACGGACTGGCATTGAAAAATTATTTATCCGCTTATGAGTTAGATTCGTCTTCAGCGAATATTAATTATAATGTTGGGGTGTGTTATTTAAAATCACCAACTAAAAAAGCGGATGCGGAAGCGAAATTAGTAAAAGCGGTTGCTAATGTGGCTAAGAATTACCGAATGGATGATCCTACAGAAAAAAGCGCTCCTCCTTTAGCTTATTTCTATTACGCACAAGCTTTACATATCAATTATAAATTCGATGAAGCAATAGCAAATTATGCAAAATTTGAAAAATATGTGGAGGGTGATAAACAATGGAAAAAGGAAATCGAATATTATAAACGTCAGGCTAATTACGCTAAGGAACAAATTGCAACACCTATTAACGTACAAATTACAAATTTGGGTGACAGCATTAACGGTGAATATCCTGATTTCTCACCGGTATTAAGTGCAGATGAAAGAACAATTATTTATACAACTCGTCGTCCTAATAGTACCGGACAAGAAAAAACGCCTGACGGACAATTCTTCGAAGATATCGTTGTTTCGTATAAAGATGATAATGGTAAATGGAGTTCTCCAAAACCTTTAAGCGATTATGTAAACACCAACGGTCATGAGGCTTCAGTGGCTTTGAGCGCTGACGGACAAACATTAATAGTATTTAAGGATGATGGTGGTAATGGAAATATTTATTACTCACAATGGGATGGAAAAACCTGGGGTGGCTTGCAGGATTTTGGATCTGATATTAATACTAAGCATTGGGAGCCACATGCATGTTTTAATGTAGACGGAACGGTGTTATACTTTACTTCTGATCGTCCTGGTGGATTTGGTGGTCGCGATATTTATCGTTGTGTGAAATTACCGAATGGAAAATGGAGTAAAGCTTTAAACTTAGGAGCAAGCATCAATACAGAATATGATGAGGATTCTCCTTTCATGCATCCGGATGGCAAAACTTTTTTCTTCGCATCCAAAGGACATAAATCAATGGGTGGATTTGATTTAATGTTTTGTTTAGTAGATGAGAACGGAAAGTTTTCTGAGTCGTTTAATTTAGGGCATCCTATTAACACGCCTGATGATGACGTGTTTTATACCACTTCACCGGATGGACGTCGTGCATATTTCTCATCAGCAAAAGATGGAGGTTATGGCGAAAAAGATATTTACATGATATCTATTCAAGGTGTAGGTGAAAAACAATTAGCTTTATTTAAGGGACAAATTGTACCTGCGGAAGGCGAAACTTTACCTGAAGATTTAGTAATTGTGGTAACAGATAAATTAACCGGTGAAAACATCGGAACCTACAAACCAAAAATGGCGAATGGAACTTTCGCTGTTATCTTACCTCCCGGCAAAGAATACAATTTCTCTTATCAGGCTCCAAAAGGAGAAGAGTTTTATAACGAAGATATTTATGTAACCAATGAATTAACTTATCAAGAGATCAAACGTGAAGTAAATCTTGAACCGGTTAAATTACTTGGTAAAATTAAAGTTCGCGATAAAGGTATTTTATTAAATACAATTGTATTGAATAATGCGAAAGAGAAAAAAGGTGTAGAAGGAGCAACCATCACTGTGAAAGATAAAGATGGCAAAACTCAAACTTACACAACCAATGATAAAGGAAAGAAAGATGGAATCATTTTACAACCGGATAATAATTATACGATTGTAACGGAATTCGGCGGAAAGAAAACAGAAGCTACCGTAAGTACTAAAGGCATCAAAGGTAACAAAACAGTATCTCAGATTTTATACCTCGATGGCAAAACAAAAACATCTGCTTACGCACTTAGTTTAGATGTAGTAGTTTATAAAAGTGAAAGCGACAAAACGCCTGTTACAAACGCTAATATTATTTTAGTTGGTAACGATAACAGTAAGTATGAAGGTACAACCAACGAGAAAGGTGAATTAACCGGAATTGCTTTAGAAACAGATGTGAATTACAATTTAACCGCTAAATCAGGCGATGCTACTTCTGAGAAAAGCTTATTTACTACCAATAACACTAAAGCTAATAAAGTTTACAAGAAAACCTTGTTCTTAGAAGGAGCTCCGGTTAGCACGAAACCATTTACTGTAAACAAATACGAATACTATTTCACTTACAATAAAAACAAACTGGATTCTGCACAAGAGGTATGGGATGGCTTTATTAATAAATTAGTAATGGTGTCGAAAAAGAAAGCAGTGACTGTTGCTATTGAAGCAAGTGCTTCTAAAGTGCCTACCATGATTTCATTTAAAAACAATAAAGAACTTGCTGCTAGTAGAGCTGCAAGAACAAAAGAGAAAATCATTGAGGCTGTAGAAGCTCGCGGTGGTAATGTTAAGCGTTTAAAGTTCACCCTGCATTCTTCAGTTGGCGGACCGGCATGGCATAACGACCATATTGAACGCCGACAGGTCTTCGAAAAATACCAATACGTAAAAGCACGAATTGTTCAATAAATAAGCACCCCGGTTTAGCCGGGGTGTTTTGTTTTACGAAATGCAGTGAGCTGTAGCTACTTCTTGTTACTAACAATGGTTTTATTTTCGCTGGGGTATTGCTAACTTTGAGTACTATGGGCGAAAAGATTTGGTATAAAGACTGGTTTAACTCTCCGTATTATCATGTTTTGTATAAAAATAGAGATGATAAAGAGGCCGCCGCATTTATTAGTCAGCTCATTGAAAACCTTCACATAAATCCATCTCATAAAGTTTGGGATTTGGCCTGCGGAAAAGGTAGGCATTCGGTTTACCTAAATTCAAAGGGCATACAGGTTATTGGTACCGATTTGGCCGAAAACAGTATTGAAGAAGCTTTAAAATCGGCGAATGAAAGACTGGAGTTTTTTGTGCACGATATGCGTACACCTTTCCGGATTAATTATTTCGATTTTGTATTTAATCTTTTTACCAGTATCGGTTATTTCGATAGACCCCAAGATACCTACAAAGTTTTTCAAAATGTTGCACAGGCTTTAAAACCGGATGGATGCTTTGTTCTTGATTTCTTTAATTGCAAAAAAGTAACAGATTGTTTGATTCCTCATGAAATTAAAACCATTGAGGGAATCCGTTTCGAAATCTTTAAAAAAGTGGAAGATGGAAAAATAGTCAAGCGAATTGAGTTTGACGATAAGGGCGAAACTTACTTTTTTGAGGAGAAAGTGGCACTGCTGAATAAGGAAAACTTCACCGATATGGCTGTAAAAGCCGGACTGAGTTTGCAGAATGTTTTTGGGGATTATCATTTAAATTCTTTTGACGCGGATAAATCCGAGCGTTTAATTTTAATATTTAAAAAGTAAATGGCAGCGCGTACCGATTTGTTTGTGGATGTGATTGTGCCTTTGGCTTTACCCCAAAAGTACACCTATCGCGTGCCTCAGGAGTTTAATGATGAGGTGCGAATAGGTAAGCGTGCGCTTGTGCAATTTGGTAAATCAAAATTTTATTCAGCTATTATTCATAACGTACATTCTCAGGCTCCCACTGCTTATACGGCTAAATACATTGATTCAGTCATTGATGAAAAGCCCATTGTTACCGAAAAGCAATTGAAGATGTGGGATTGGATGAGCTACTATTACATGTGCGGACCCGGCGAAGTAATGAATGCTGCTTTACCTTCTTCTTTGAAATTGAGCAGTGTTTCTAACATTCAGTTAAATCCCGATTTTAATCTCGAAGAATGCGAACACGATTTCTTTAATGAGCGGGAACATTCCGTAATAGATGCCTTGTTAGCCAAAGAAACATTGAGCTTCGATGACGTGGCTTCTATTCTTAAAGTTAAAACACCACACGGATTAATTAATAGTTTAATTAAAAAGGGAGTTGTATTGGTGTATGAAGAAGTAAAAGATAAATACAAACCTAAATTATTAAGCTTTGTAAAGCTTTATGAAACCTATAAAGACGAAAACAAACTCAGGGATCTTTTAAATTCATTGGAGAAAAAGGCATTCAAACAAGCTGAGGTTTTATTGTTGTTTTTGCATCTCTCAAAAACGGATGAGGTAAAAAACAACGAATGGGTAAAAAAAGCAGATTTACTGGCAAGGTTCGATAACAATCCGGTGAATGCGCTGATTAAAAAAGAAATTTTAGAGGAGCAGCAATTTGAAGTTGGACGCTTAATGCATCATCATTCAGAAACCTATAAAAAGGAACTAAGTGCAGGACAACAATTAGCATTAAATAAAGTTAAGGAGAGTTTTGATCAGCATCAGGTAAGTTTATTACATGGTGTCACTGGAAGTGGTAAAACAGAAATTTACGCCAAGCTTATTGAAGAAACCATCGCCGGCGGTAAACAGGTGTTGTACTTATTACCTGAAATAGCATTAACAACACAGCTCATTACACGTATGCGGGCTTATTTCGGTGATAAGGTAGGCGTGTATCACAGTAAATTCAGCGAGAATGAGCGTGTTGAAATATGGAATGCAGTTTTAAATAGTCCTGAGAATGAAAATCAGCACTACAGTGTTGTAATGGGAGCGCGTTCGGCATTGTTTTTACCCTTTAGAAATTTAGGATTGATAATTATTGATGAAGAACACGATTACTCTTTTAAACAACAGGATCCGTCACCGCGTTACCATGCACGCGATACCGCCATCTATTTAGCTACTCTGCATAGTTGTAAAGTGTTGTTAGGTTCAGCAACGCCTTCCATGGAATCGTATCAAAATGCTTTAACCGGTAAATATGGTTTTATAGAGTTGGCAGAGCGCTTTCATCATAATGTGGCTAACGATACCATTATTTGTGATATCAAACAGATGGAGTATGAGCATCAAAAGAAATCTATTCTAACGCCACCATTGCATGCTGCCATCAAACAAGCTTTACATAACAAAGAACAAATTATTTTATTTCAGAATCGTCGGGGCTTTGCGCCTTATACCGAATGTACCGCTTGTGGCTGGGTGCCGCATTGTACCCAATGCGATGTAGCTTTAATTTATCACAAGCACTCTAATAAACTCATGTGCCATTATTGCGGATATACCATTGCCCCTCCATCATCTTGCGGTGCATGCGGACATAACGATTTGCGATATAAAGGGTATGGTACCGAAAAAATAGAGGAAGATATTGAGATAATGTTTCCGGAGGCTAAAGTGGGACGGATGGATTTGGATACGACGCGAAGCAAACATGCCTACAAGCAAATCATTGATGATTTTGAAGAACGGCACATCGATATTTTAATTGGTACGCAAATGGTAACCAAAGGCCTCGATTTTGATCATGTAAGTGTGGTTGGGATTTTAAATGCCGATAGCTTGTTGAGTTTTCCGGATTTCCGTTCTCACGAAAGAGCGTATCAGTTAATTACCCAGGTAAGTGGCAGGGCAGGGCGTAAGCATAAGCATGGAAAGGTTTATATTCAAACCATTCAGCCAACGCATCCGGTGTTGCAATATGTATTGAATGGCGATATGCGCCTGTTTTATAATAACCAATTGATGGAAAGAAAAAATTACCATTATCCTCCATTCAGTCGTTTAATTGAATTAAATGTGGTAAGTAAGGATGTGAATCTTGTCAATAACATCAGCACCGAATTAGCTAAGCGATTAAAAAGTTTTTTCGGAAAAGATTTGTTGGGACCGCAATTTCCATTGGTGAGTAAAATAAAGAACAATTACTATAAGCGAATCATTTTAAAAGTAGATAAAGCTAGTCCGCCAAACCAAATTCGTCAAATGCTGCATAATGAAATTAATAATCTGCATTTGTATTATCGTAACGAAAAATTCTGGGTGCAAGTGGATGTAGATCCTTTTTAGATGCATTCTCATTGTTAGAATTGACTCTTAATCCAACTCTTGTTAAGAGAAGCATTGATATTCTACTATGTATAAAGCAAAAAGCCCCCGCTTCCGATAGCTATCGGGACTGCGAGGGCCTCTTTCGGGGATGGGCAATTATTATTCGATAATCACCTTTATAGTTTTGTAATCGGTATCTACTTTAATTACTACGTTGTAAATACCGCGGCCAAATTCGCTTAAGTTAATTTCATTGGCACCTTTCAATGCGTTTTTACTGTAAACTAATTGTCCGATATTGTTGTAAATAGTTACATCAAAAGCATTCTCCATGTTAGCTTGAAGAGTGAAGATACCTGAATTAGGGTTAGGGAATAAATTAATATTATCGTCTAATAAATTAACTTCTCCAACGCCTGTACATACGCTCACTAAAATGTTTGTAGCGGCACTATTGGAACAACCTGTAGTGGAGTTGGTAAATGTATAAGTTGCAGTATATGTACCGGCAGTTGGTTGCACGGTAAATGTACCGCCGCTAACACCGGCTCCTGAGAATACACCACCGGATGGCGAACCAGTTAACGTCACATTAATTCCGCCGGTTGATGCTGTACAAGCAGTGCTTGATGATGCGGCAAGCGAAACACTTGGTAAAGCATTTACATTAACGGAAGTTGTTCTTGTATTTACACAAGTTCCATTTGCTCCGGTTACGGTATAAGTTGTGTTAACTGTTGGAGAAACGGCAATGGATGAAGTTGTTGCTCCAGTATTCCATGTATAAGAAGCAGCGCCGGTTGCTATTAAGTTTACAGAACTTCCTGCGCAAATGGTTGCAGCGTTTACTGCCACTGTAGGTGCAGGAGCAACGGTAACTGTAGCAGTTTTGGAACTAGAACAACTTCCTGTTGTTCCGGTAACTGTATAAACTGTTGTTGAAGCAGGAGCAGGATTTATACTTGCGCCAGTACCTCCGGTATTCCATGAATAAGTTGTAGCACCACTTGCAGTTAAAGTAGCTGTGCCACCTGTACAAATAGTTGGATTGTTTACGTTAACGGTTGGTGTTGGATTTACTGTAATTACTTTTGTGTTGTTACCTGAACAATTACCATTTTTACCTGTCACTGTATAAGTTGTATTTGCTGACGGAGAAACGACAACTGACGACCCTGTTAAACCACCAGGCTGCCAAGTATACGTTGTAGCACCACTCGCTGTAATTGTTCCTGAAGTTCCGGAACACAAAGTGCTGGTTCCACCTGTTGTAACAGTAGGTGTGCTTGTAACTGTTATGGTTTTTACGCTATTGTTACTTCCGCTACCATTGGTTGCAGTTAATGTTACATTATAAACTCCTCCGGTATTATAAGTCACAGTAGGGTTTTGAAGTGTAGATGTAGAAACCGATGCTCCAGGCATATTCCAGCTCCAGGATGTTGGAACGTTTGTACTAATGTCAGTAAATGTAATTGAAGCGCCTGTACAAATACTGCTTGGGTAATTGTAATTCGCTACAGGAGGCAATGCAGAAACAGTGTAAACTAAATTGACGTTATCCATATAGATGCCTTGTCCGTAATGACCATGATTTACAAAATCGATCAATACATTTCCTTGCCCGGCAACTACAGTCGAGATATCAATTGAATCTCTTCTCCATTGTGTAGAAGTAGGAACCCATAAATCAACAGTGTAATCCGGTGCAGTTGATAAAGCTGTACCGCCTTTCATGTATACGCTGGTCCAGGTATTACCGCAATTAGTAGAGATTTTAACTTCTAATGTATCGCTGTATGTAGCATCGTATCGTGAATAAGCTACGTCGAAACGTAAGCGAGCGTTTGAAACTGTACCAAAATTTAACTTTGGCGCCATTAAACCGTCACGAATTCCTCCGGCATCATGATAATAGTTATCAAATAAGGCAGAGGCACTGCTGGTTCCGAATCCACCGGCATTGGTAGCTCTTTCCCATTTAATAGAATCTTGAAATTTGTTATCATTAACCCATCCTGCAGGAGGCCATGCAGCTCCCTGGAACCCTTCCACTAATGGTAAAGAACCCGGGTTAGTAATAGTGATATAAGCAATCTTAGTTACCGAACCATTACCGTATGGATTGGTTGCTGTTAAAGCAACTGAATAGGTTCCCGCTGCTGCATAAGTAACAGTAGGGTTTTTTACAGTTGAGGTAGCAGGTGTTCCGCCTTGGAAAGTCCAGCTCCAGCTGGTTGGATATAATGTAGAAACATCAAAGAATTTAATTGGTTGTCCTGGACAAGTACTTTGAATGTCCGAGTAAAAATCAGCTGTTGGCGCATTTCCAGGCGTAACGGATGCACATAACATCGCTTGATATGCTTGAATACGTCCGGCACCTAATTGATTTGGCGCGTAAGAAGAATTTGCTGCGATGGTATAAATATTAGCTGCTGTTGAAGAAATACAATTCAATACCTGAGTTGGCGTCATGTATGCATTTTTCGAAAGCATTAAACCTGCTAGGCCAGCAACTAACGGGCAAGCCATAGAGGTTCCTGTTAAGTAGTTATAACTGGTGTTCGGAACTGTACTATAAATGTTTGTACCGGGCGCTGAAATATCTACCCATGTTCCATAGCAGGAAGAAGAGTTTTTGGTATCAGTTTGTGTTGTGTTGGCAACAGCATAAACGTTGGTATAAGCTGCTGGATAATGTAACACATTATTACCATCATTAGCGGCTGCAGCAATAATGATACAACCTCTTCCCCAGGCATAATTAATCACAGATTGATCGGTAATTGATGAAACTGTTCCACCCCACGATAATGAAATTACTTTTGCATTACAACGAGCGGCATAAACGATTCCACCGTATCCGTTGGTTACAGCATTTGACCCTGCAGAGTTCGCAGTTGCTTTAACAGGAATTATTTTTACGTTATGTCCAATGGATGAAATCCCGACCGCATTATCATTTCTTGCGCCCACAATTCCGGAACAGTGAGTTCCGTGACTCCAAGAAGTATTCGGGGGTAACACACTATTATCGTTATCACCCACATCATAACCATTTATATCATCCACATAACCATTTCCGTCATCATCGATGTTGTTACCTGCAATTTCTCCGGTGTTTGTCCAAATATTTGCACTCAAATCAGGATGGGTTCTTGCAATGGCATTATCCACTACCGCAACAGTAATGGTTGAAGTCCCATTAGAAGTACTATTAAATACATTCCACGCGTTTTGAGCACCAATTGTATTTAAAAACCATTGATTTGTACTGTAAGTTGGTCCTTGGGGGTCGTTGGTAGTATAAGAAGTTACACATAACGGAACTTTCTCAGCATATTCTACCGAAGGATGTGACGATAAATCGCTGATTAAATTTTCAACATCATTAATATTTGAAAAAGCAACTTTATAAACTAATTGTAAATCTTTACTGTCTATAGCCTGGTAAAATGGTTTTTGTGCAGCTGTTACACCATATTTCCCAATTAATGTTTTCATTCCCGGCATCACCATAGGGTTAATATCGGTTGGTGTTTTGTATTTAACCACTGTTCCCGGTTTGTATTTTAAGTAGATTTCTCCATCTACACAACCAGGCACAGCGTTTTGCGAATAGCCGTTATAAAAGCAAAAGCTCAAAACGGTTATCCAGAAGAATAATTGTTTTTTCATGTTGTTAGTGTGTTTTAGTGTTCGTGTGTTTGTTTATAGAGTATTAAAAATAGCTCAATAATTGATGAAAGTCAATACCCCGTGCAAAATTAATTGGCTTGTTAATAAGTAGAAGGAAGCTTATTTTTAGAGAAATTTAGGTTTGTATGCGGATTGCCGTTATCGATTTAGGGACTAATACTTTTAATCTGCTTATTGTAGATAAAAACGGCGATTTTACCTATAAAAAGCTCGAATCAGCACGGATTCCGGTCAAGCTGGGAGAGGGGAGCATTAATAAGGGTTTCATCTCTGAAAAGCCATTTGCCAGAGGTATTAATGCTTTAAAGGAATACCGTAAAATCATTGATAAAAATGAAGTAAAAAAGGTGCTGGCACTTGCCACTTCAGCTATTCGTAGTGCTTCAAACGGAAAGGATTTTGTGGCAAAAGCTAAAGCTGAAACCGGGATTGATATTGAAATAATTGATGGTTTACGTGAGGCGGAACTCATTTATTTTGGCAATCGCGCAGCTGTGAAAATGGATCACCGTAATTCATTAATCATGGATATTGGCGGAGGAAGCACTGAATTTATTATTGGCAATAATTCGGATTTAATCTGGAAGGAAAGTTATTTACTGGGCGCTGCTCGTCTATTAGAATACATCGAACCCTCCGATCCGATATCGGAAGCCGAGATAAAAAGTTTATACGGTCATTTTGATAAATCCCTCGGATCGCTTAAACAATCCATTCGTGAACATGGTGTTTATGAATTGGTAGGCTCTTCAGGGGCTTTTGACAGTATCGTGGAAATGATGGCCGGCGAATATCAAACCACTAACATTACTGAAAATAAAACGGAGTATCTGATTGACTTGGATAAATATTTCCCCCTATCAGAAAAAATTATCCGCATGTCTTACCAGGAGCGCTTAAAGGTGAAAGGCCTAATAGAAATGCGTGTGGATATGATAGCTATTTCATGTTTATTTGTTAATTACATAATCCGTGAATTTAATTTAAAACAGTTACGAGTTTCAACATACTCTCTTAAAGAAGGAGTGATTTTTAGTACATAAGTTATGATTAAAGTTTTAGTAATAGACGATGAGAAAGCCATTCGCAGAAGCATAAAGGAAATTCTGGAGTTTGAAAAATATTCTGTGGATGAAGCGGAAGATGGTGTGCAAGGACTTTCCATGGCACAGAAAAATAATTACGATGTTATTTTAAGTGATATAAAAATGCCAAAACTGGATGGCATGGAGTTACAAAATAAACTTATTGAATCGGGGGTGGGCAGTGCGCTAATTATTATGAGCGGACATGGAACCATTGATACCGCGGTGGAAGCCGTTAAAAAGGGTGCGTACGATTTTTTAGCTAAGCCCATTGATTTAAACCGCTTGCTGGTGACCGTTAGAAATGCGATGGATAAATCGAGTCTTGTTACGGAGACTAAACAGTTAAAGAAAAAAATCAGTAAAACTTTTGACATCATTGGCGAATCGAAAGCAATTAAGGATATCAAGGATATAATTGAAAAAGTAGCTCCAACAGAGGCCCGTGTTTTAATAACAGGTAGCAATGGTAGCGGGAAAGAATTAGTGGCTCGCTGGTTACACGAGAAAAGCAATCGTGCTGCCGGACCGCTTGTTGAGGTAAACTGCGCTGCTATTCCATCAGAATTAATTGAAAGCGAATTGTTCGGTCATGAGAAAGGATCATTTACGAGTGCCATCGCACAACGTAAGGGTAAATTTGAAATGGCTGAAGGCGGTACTTTGTTTTTGGATGAAATTGGAGATATGAGCCAGTCGGCACAAGCCAAAGTATTACGTGCTTTACAGGAAAGTAAAATTACGCGTGTGGGTGGCGATAAAGAGATTAAAGTGAATGTTCGAGTGGTGGCAGCAACGAATAAGGATTTGAAATCCGAAATCGAAAAGGGAAATTTCAGAGAGGATTTATACCATCGCTTAAATGTAATCCCAATTCATGTACCGTCTTTAAATGAACGATTAGATGATATTCCTCTCTTGGCTAAACATTTCTTAAATCAAATTTGTACGGAAGGTAACATGCCTGTAAAGTCGATTTCCAATGAAGCAATAAAGGAATTGCAAAAACGCAGCTGGACAGGAAATATCCGAGAGTTTCGTAATGTAATTGAGCGTTTAGTGATTTTAGGTGGTAAGGAAATCAGCGATAAAGATGTTAAGCAGTTTGCTTAATCGAAATTAACTTTCTTTAAAAGCCATTCGTAATAGCTTTGCTTTTTGTAATTGGGGTCGTATACTTTTTTGGCATGACGCTTAGCTCCCAATTGTTTTAAATCGGTGATACACATTTCAGGGTAACTAAGAGTTGGATTCATAAGCCACTTGATGTGACGCTTAAAAAAACTCAATTCAGCACCAGGAAATTTTGCGATTTGCATGTGTGGCAAAAGGGCTTTTGTTGTTTTTCTGAATTCTCTGTAATTGTGATTTTTCATATCAGCACCGCCCCAATCTTTTATTAATTCCAAACCAATATGAAAAGTGAGATGTTGTTTTGTCAGTAAAATGGGATTCTGTGCAAAGCAGAATAAATTGTAGAATAAATCATTTCCTACAAATGGAATACCAATGCATGTGTTGTTAAGAATAAACTTCGGAAATAAATCACGCTTGAATACAAACATATCAAATCCCAAATGCTCTTTTCCTGTTTCTGTATAGATAAGGTCTAAGTATTCAGGTTTGTTAAGTGTGCTTTTGATTCTTCTTCGGTTAATCACAATAGCATCATGCCCTTGTTCAATGTATTTTCCAATCGCATTGTAAAAAGGTAACATTAAACCAATATCCGCATTTGAATAAATGATGTAATCGGCCTGACTGTTTTCGTACGCAAGCTTCAGGATATCTTTTAGCAGTGGTAATTTCTTTTTATTACTAAAAGTGCCAATATCCTGAATGCTTTTCTCAAGTGGAGGATATTGTTTAAATGCGTCGTTTTTCACCGGATAGTCTTTGTGATAGCACAAGACTTGTTCAATTGAATAACTGCTGTAAGATTTGGCTTTTTGCATGGAAGCCAAAGTGAGATTTTGTAATTCAAAAAGTGATTTGTTTTCACTTTCTGAAACAGCATTCACTATATGGACAAATGAAAAACTCATTCAACTGAATAACCTAATTCGTTCATTAAAGATACCAATTCTTTATCGGAATACAGAAATTCCAAATCTTCTTTACTGTAAAAGCTTTTCCATCCGCCGGATTTACCTTCACGAACAAAATTTTGTTTGGTATTCGACATAAACCGACTGCCAAACTCATTTTCTATTTTTTTTAGTTCAGTAAAGGAGGTTTTCTCTTTTAATAATTCAATATTTACAGGATTTTTAAAACCACAAAAGCGATTAATACTTAAAATGGTTTCATTAAAATTATTTAAAAGCGATTCGTAAGAAAGCACAAGGATTTTATCGGGATGTTGCTTTTGGTACATTTTCATGGCTTTAATGTGTTGTTTCCAACTGCCATGACGTAATACAATATTACTACGGATGAATTCAGAGAAAGTACCGCTAAAAAATTTGTAGGCCAATACAAAATGATAATAGGAAATTAAAGCATCCCGATAATCACGGTGTATATAAATCACACGCGGATATCCCTCAAAAAAGATGTCATGCGTTTTGATAATTCTTCCCGAAGATTGGTTGTCAATAATGTCTTTTGAAACATAAACATCCGGTACTATAGTTTCAAGTTCGTGAAAATTAATCGTAGCGGAGGTGCCGTTTTTTAAGTAGGCAAGTATAAAGCGCAACCAAGTATTACCTGATTTTGGATAAGACACCAAAAAAATGTCGTCGGGGTTTATTTTTCTGATCTGAAAGAGAAAAGCAGTTTTATTAATAAGTCCAAGTTTTGCCGGCAGCCAACGCAAATACTGCATTAATAATCGTTTTTTACCAATAGGAAAAACAGCTTCCGGAATAAATATATGTTCCTGTTTCATATGGTAGCAAACAGCTTTCTTAACCGGGCATACGCTAAATTAACATTGTTACGTATTTTAATGATGGTTGCGTATTTTTTATTTCCCTCATGTAATTCCTTTAAGCCCTTTTCAATCACCTCTTTCTTTTCTTCCATTAGAGCTTTGAATTTTTTTAAAGCGTGTTGAAATAGAACTTCATCATATTTGCTGCAAAGTTTAATTAGCTCCTCAGTTTCAGCATCCAGTTCCGATTTGTCGATTTTATAAGATGATTTATTCTCTTTTACATAATACAAAGGCGGCCAGTTCATGTAATCAGAGAGTAAAACTAAACTTTCATCAAAATATTCGGTTAAACCGAAAATGTGAAAATGTTCGTCAAAGTTTTTGATTGCGGTTTTCAGATCTTCTTCATTAACGGTTAAAAAATTTTTTTGAATGGTATTTGACAAATAACGTACCATTAAATTATCGAAATTTCTTACCAAACCTTGTTTCAAAAAATCTTTTAAGGTGTAATCATCTACATTAATTTGTTTTTTTATAACATGATTACCGTCGCCTTTAATATGCCGATAGGAAGAAAGAAGTCTTTCGCGTGCTGAACGCAAAAAAGTAAAATATTCTATCCCTCTTTCTAATCCCTGATTAGCTGTAAAGCCAATATGGCCGTAACTTAAATCAAATTTATTTTTGTATTCCGGCGTTAGAGTGGGGTATTTCAGACGCGCTTTTGGCGAGTAAAAGGATAATTTTTTAGCCCACTTAAACTGACGAGTTAATATAAGAGCGAATGTTGTACCCGCGGTTTTTGGTATGTGTACAAACTGAAATTGTTTTTTTAACCCGCTCATTTTGCCTTTAAAATTTACTTATCAAATGTATTAATTATATCTTAGCAAATGAATTATTAATTAATTTCAGTTTGCAAAATAAGGACTCAATAAATAAGTTGTTGTATTATTCTTTAGCTTATGCTTTGGTGTTTTATGCGGCTTACCTTATTAACTTCGACAAAGCACTTGATATGGCTGCTTTTAGTCCGGTTTTAATCGGACTGTTTATGGTTCAGTATTTTTTAAAGCCTGCTCATAAAATGTTTGTGTTTCCGGTTCTGTTTATGACCTTGGCTTTTATGGTATTTACTCCGCTCACAGCTTTGGTATTAATTGTATCACTCGTTTTGTTCGGAACAGTTATGTTCACAAAATCTTCATACTTTTTAAAATTAATTTCCGCTTTGTTGTTTTTTGGTTTCATGATTTTACTGTTAGCAGATGTAGTTCAGGTGTATCCTGTAAATTTCATGGCTCCGTTTCTGCTAAGCATTATCATGTTTAGAGGTATTTTACTGTTATATGAATTTAAACATGCGCATGTAGTAAATAATTATGCTGCATCCTTTGCCTATTTGTTTTCCTTTCCGCAGTTGTTTTTTCCTGTCATGCCGATTATAGATTTTAAGTTATTTGTGAATGGCTCAAACCCAACTAATGTTACAGTGTTGTGGCAAAAGGCATTTCGTCAGTTTGTAACCGGTTTGTTTTTGTTTACGGTTTATAAAATTTCCGATGCTTATTCCAATCTGGATGTATTGCAGCTGTATACAGTAAGTCACTTGTTTGTGGCAGTATTATTTAAGTTAACCGTGCTCATCAAAATCTGCGGATTGTTTATGTTTTCTTTGGGATTTTTGACCATGTTCGGCATTGATTTACCTTCAGCCTTTGGCTTTTTTCCATTAGCTGCAGGTTTTAGAGATTATTGGAAGGATGTAAACCGCTACTGGCGTGATTTTTTATTGAAGTTGATATATTATCCTTTGTATTTTAAGTTACGTAAAACGAATTGGCCATTTAAAACCTTTTCGGTAGTTATCGTTACATTTTTGTTTTCAAGCTTTTTTCATTTTTATCAGCTATACCTGTCTTCAGGATATTTCCATTTGAAGTTGAATGATATTGTGTATTGGATGTGTTTAGGTTTTTTGGTTTACTGGAGTAATATCAGGTTTGAAAAAACATTTAATAAGAATGACGGTGTAATCCACGAGCCGGGCTTGTTAAAGCGTTCATTGAATGTTTTACTTGTGCAAAGTGTAATGTCCTTTTTGTTTTTTTTATGGAATTGCAATAGCTTGAGTGAATTTTTCTTCTTTCTTAAAAAGGGTAATAGTTTTGACTTAGCGATTTTTGTTTATTTTATTCTGCTGTGGTTGATAATTATTATAGCCCTGTTCTTAAGACCTCACATCGAGAAAATTCTTTTTAATTCAAAAAGTGTAAATATCATATCGGTATGTTTTTTAGCGACAATAATTGCCGTAAGTTTTTTACCACATTCAAGTTCCGGACGAATTATTGATGTGCTTTATGGCAACGCACCAACAAGTGATGCGGATGCCAAGGAAGAAGGGTATTATGCCAAACTTCTCAATTCAAGTAATAATTCAAAAATGGGTAAGGAGGGTGTAAACCGATTGAGGCCCTTAGAAAAGGCGGGTGTTAAGAGTAATAGCATCTTGCAGCAGGAACTTGCACCAAATACGCTGATTAGTTTTAATGGCACTGAAATAAGCACCAATAGTCATGGACAACGTGATAAAGAATACGCGTTAAAGAAGGATGAGTCAGTACAGCGCATTGCTATTTTGGGAGGTTCGTACGAAATGGGAACCGGAGTAAATGATGAAGATGTGTTTGAACAGCAAACTGAAATATGGTTAAATGCGTATTCAGGCAGAAAGTATGAGTTGATTAATTTCGCGGTACCCATGTACACCATTTTGCAGAGTAAGTATGTGTGCGAAAATAAAATCAAGAAATTTGATGTGGATGTAGCTGTGTTGTTTTCTCATACAAATGAAGAGCAACGTATGCTTAATAGTTTTTCACGTCTAGTTAAGAGTGGTTTCAGTTTTGAAGAAGATTTTCTTAAATTTATTATTCAGAAATCCGGTGTGAAAAAGGAAATGAGTGCTCCCGAAATCAAATATCGGATGCAACCTTATGTTAACACTGTGTATTTATGGTGCTATAAAGAAATGGTAAACTACTGTCATAAAAACAATATGAAAGCGGTTTGGGTTTTTATACCTACGACAACGCAAAACATAACAGATGTGAATGCAGACGAGAATTTAAGGCAATTGGCTCAAAAGGCAGGGTTTGAAGTGTACTCTCTCCAAAACATTTACGGAAACAGAAGTCCAAAAACGCTTGCGGTTAGCTCAATTGACTCTCATCCTAATGCGTTAGGACATACCTTGATCGCTGGTGGATTTTATCAAATAATAACAGGATTAAATAAACAATCACATGAATAGAGATGAATTAAAGAAAGAGGTTCGGGGTTTTATTGCGAATAAAATGTTTAAAGGAAATTTACCCGGTGATTTTACGGATGATACTAAGCTGATTAGTTCACGCCTCATTGATTCAATTGTGGTATTGAGTATGGTGAATTATTTGGAAGAAAAGACAAAAACTGAATTCGCGGCACACGAAGTGAGCGTTGAAAATTTAGATACAGTAAATATTATCGCCGACTTCCTATTAAAGAAATTATCAAAATAATTAAGAGTCCTCAATTAAAAAGGAGTACACTCCCTTACTTGATAAATGAAGAAGGGCAGATGGTGTTATTCTCTGATTTGGCATCAGCAGTCAATAAATTTCAAGAGAATATTTCACAACTAGGATTAGAGAAGCAGAATTCAAGCATAGCAATTTGGACTGAGAAATCAGTAAATGCCATTGTTATGATTCAAGCGATTTTATCTTCAGGGAACGGATACATTCCAATTAACAATGATTGGCCTTCCGACAGGGTAAAATTTATTTTGGAAAATACCGGTACCGCCACGTTAATTGTGGATGAAAATCGATGCTCCATTGCTTCCGATCTGTTGAATGAGATGGGAGTACAATTTACCATGGTTCGAATTGACGGAAACTTTTATCTTTTTAGCTTTAAATCAATCCGAAAAATCCGATTACCCAAAGCCTTAAGTTATATCTTATTTACCTCCGGTTCTACAGGATATCCAAAGGGAATTGTACATACGAATGAAAGTGCATTCACGTTTTTGAAATGGTGTTTGAAGGAATTTAAAAGCTATAAAATTAAACGCCACGTATCTATTGCACCTCTCAATTTTGATTTGTCGGTCTTTGATGTTTTTCATCCTATAGTTAATACATCCACCTTGTTTGTTCCTGCTTCATCCATCATATCAAACACGCGCTTATTTGCAAAGTATGTGAACGATCATAAAATCGAATCGTTATATACAACACCTTCATATTTGAATCTGCTGGAACAAACCGGTAAATTATCTGCGTACGATTTCAAACACGTTAAACTTATTTTAATCGCCGGAGAGGCTTTATCATCTGATTTAGTAAAGCGATTAAAAGTGCATTTTAAAAAAGCAACGTTTTATAATTTATACGGACCAACGGAAACCAATGTTTGCTGCGCATATAAAATTGACTTTAAAAAGCTAAGCGGGGAGTATATTCCGATTGGTAAATCCATCATTAAAGGAAATATAAAACTTAGCAAACAAGGTGAGCTGTTATATAAGGGAAAACTCTTGATGTCAGGCTATATTAATGATAAGGGGTATCAAGCGCTCCGAAGGAATTCGGTTTATAAAACTGGCGATTTTGTTACTTGCGATAAAAATGGCCTATTAAATTTTATTGGACGAAAAGATAATCTCGTTAAACGTAACGGGTTTCGGATTGAATTAAATGAAATTAATAAAGCATTGCAAAAACATTCAAGTATTGGTCGATGCGAATCTTTATTTATAAAAGAAGATAGTCAAATCGTTTCTTTTGTGGAATCAGCGGATGATTTATCTCAGTTAGCTTTAAAATCTTTCTGCTTAAGCCACTTACCATCATATATGGTGCCGGATTTAATAATGGTTTTACGAAAAATTCCGGTAAATTTAAATCATAAAGTTGACCAAACTGCTTTAAGAAAAATGTATGCTCAATCATTTAAATCATAATCATCAATCGATTTACAAGGCTTACCATAAGCTGGCGGCAGAAATTTGTTCTGAGGCTGATGTTATGAAAGAGGATAAAGCTGCAGCATACAACAGAAATACTTTTCGCGCAATAAACGCTGCTGGTTTTAATGCGCTGCACATACCGGATTCATTTGGAGGTAGAAAATTATCAGCAATGGATACAGCTGTTGCTTATTTAGCATTAGGGGCATCTTGTCAGAACAATGGTATAACTTTTTCTGTCGGTGCACAAGCTTTTTCTGTAAATGTTCCTTTGTTGAAGTATGGAAATGATGCTCTCTGTAATCAGTTTTTAATTCCATCTGTTAAAGGTGAGATTGTAATTGCATCAGCAATTACAGAAAGGGAAAGTGGTTCGGATGCCTATAATATGAAAACCACGGCTGTTAAATCAGGAAGCGATTATATATTAAACGGCTCTAAATATTACATTACGAATGCACCCGTTGCAGATTATTTTCTGATTTACGCATTTACCGATGTACAGAAAGGAAGTATTGGGGGATTGAGTGCATTCTTAGTTGATGCAAAGGAAAAAGGTGTGAAAGTGCTTGGTCCGATTGATAAAATGGGTTTGAGAACAGCACAAATGGGAGGCGTGAATTTGAAAAATGTGAAGGCTATTGCTAGGTTAGGTGAGGAGGGAAGTGCTACTGCAATGTTCAATGAAGCCATGACATGGGAAAGAACCATTTTAAGTGCTTTAAATCTTGGAATCGTTATTAGAGTAATAGAGAAAGTTCATAAGTTCGGAGAAGAAAATTCGAGGGGCGGAAAAAAATTGAATGAGCAACTGGAATTTATTACACTGATGAATAATTCCAATTCGTTTTTAACTCAGGCCTGGGAGAAAATAAGTGATGCCGCAATTGCTATGGATCAATTTCCTAAGCAATCGTTTTTAAAAGCATCTATTGCTAAATCGTTCGTTGCCGATAATGGTGAGAAGTTGATTCGCAGCTTACAACAAGCTACTGGAGCTTATGGTTATTTAAGTGAAAACGGTATTGAGCGTGATTACCGCGATTTCTTAGCGTTTACTATTTATTCAGGTTCACAGTATGTGCAAAATAAAATTATATCTAGTTTTAGTCAGTAATGAGCCAGCATAACATAACTGAAAAGAATCCTCAATTTTTTTATGAGGCAAAGGACTTCCCATTCTTAAACCCCTTGGTTGAAAATTTTGCAGTTATAAAATCTGAATTACTAAATCTAATTGAAAAGAATAAGGAAAATCAATGGCTCGAAACGTTTCCGAATTATGTAGAGTCGGAAAACAAGAAGGCTTGGAAGGTTTTTTCCTTCATTTTTTTCTCAATGAAATTTCCTGAAAACGCTAAATTGTGTCCTAAGACAGCTGAATTGATTTATTCTATTACTGATATTATTTCCTGTGATTATTCGTTTCTAAAACCTAACACACATATTCTTCCACATAAAGGTTACACGCGCATGGTTTTGCGTTGTCATTTGCCTCTGATTGTTCCCGAAGGTGATTGCGCCATCCGGATTGGTGACGAAACAAGAAAGTGGGAGGAAGGTAAACTCATGGTGTTTGATGATTCATTTGATCATGAGGCTTGGAATAAAAGCGACAAAAATCGAGTTGTATTAATGTTTGACATTCCAAATCCGCTATGGGGTTACTCCGCGCATCAGATTTCTAAATATAAAATTGAAAATCTCGATGATCCTTTTTTGTTGTCGATGGTAACGAAGGAAAGATGGTTGGAAGCTTTTTCTAAAGGAGAATTTCCTTTGATGAGCTTTTAATTTTTAAGTACATTATTTATTTCATCCAGATTGTTTTCTGATAGTGTTCCTGTACAAATTAATTCACCGTCGCCATTATTTAATTGCTCAGCCGCTTTATTGAGTTTACTTCCGTTTTTTATGTAATCCTCCATACTTAATTCGTATAGCTGATTGTATATTCCTTCCTGGCCGGCGGCTAATTTATAACCAATAAGCTGATTGTAATGAATGGCTCTATCGTTATCGCTTAATATACGGGCATGTGAGAGTTTGCATAATTTTACTTTGAAGAAAACAAAATTAAGCAAGCATAAGGTGCTAAACACTGCAGCAAATGAATTAATGTAATTGCTGTCCCAAATAAAAATACCCCCTTCGCCAAAGCCGTTTTCATAACTGAAATTTTTCGCATTGATTAATCCTACTTGCTTTCCTTCGAACTCAATGATAAAATAGTAATTGAATTTATTGTTAACCGACTCAAACCATTTCTGCTGCATTTGCGGTGTAATGTATTCGCGATAATCCATGTACATTTTTACCGACTGCTGGTTGCGCCAGTAGCGTAATAGTTCGAGGTCGTTTTGAGTAATACGCCTCAACGTAACACCATATTGTTTAATCGTCAGCAAACTTCTCTGAAATATAATAGGAAGGTTTGTTGTTTACATCCTTCAGGATTTTACTGATATACTGCGCCACCACGCCAATACTCAAAACAATGAGACCGGTGGAGAATAAAACGCTTACAATGATGGATGTAAATCCCGGTACCGGAGTTTTAAATAGAAATTTCTTTAATAGATAAAATGAACCAATTAAAAAATTGATAATTGCAAGTGTAGAACCAACACGGGTTACAAACCTGAGCGGAACAGTGGATGAAAACATAACCACGTTTCCGGTCATTCTGAACAAGCCTCCGATTGAATAGCGTTTTCGTTCAATAAAATTCTTGTTGGCTTCTACTTTTAAAAAGCTAATCCTTTCGGTGTACCAAAGCAGTAATTCGTCAATGAAAGTAAAATGACGATGTTCTTTTGCCAATTTTAAAGCTAATTCGGCTTTTATTAATCGGAATGAAGAACCTTTTCCTTTATTCTTCCCTTCTATTTTAGAGCCAAATTTATAAAAACCGGAAAGCGCAGAACGAAGTATGGATTGATTAATTTTTTTGTATTCGCCGTACACAACATCGTTGTCGGATTTTTTTTGCTCTTCAATTAGTTTTGAAATTTGTGAAGGATGAACTTCCAAATCATCATCAATTGTGATAACATATTTTCCTTTTACAAATGAAAAACCGCATAGCGTAGCTGAATGCTGTCCGAAGTTTTTTGCAAAACGAATGATTTTAATGTTTGGGTTTTTTGCTTTTAAACCTTTAAGAACATCCCATGTGTTATCTGCACTTGCATCATCCACAATAATGGTTTCAAATGATGTATTTATAGAATTAAAAAACTGTTGTAATTCAAGATACAATTTCTCAATGCTATTTGCTGCATGATAAGCAGGTATAATTATAGAATATTCCGGATTCATTTTTTACTGCTTAATAATAAACCTCCATCCATTTTGATTGTGGTGCCTGTTATCCATTTGGAAGCATCAGATAAAAGGAATGCCGCGCAATTTGCGATATCTATTGGTTCGCCAAAACCTAATGGGTATTGTGCCTCGTAATTTTTCATTTCCTCTTCAGACGTGGCTAGCTCGGTTTCATCAAATATTTTTGTTTTTACCAATGCAGGTGCAATTACGTTCGCACGAATTTTCTTAGTAGCATGTTCGATTGCAAAAGAACGGCAAAATGCTTCCAGTGCCGCTTTCGAAGCACTGTATAATGCTCCACCTATGTATGGATGCAAAGATGAAATAGAGGAGAGAAAAATAACAGAAGCATGATTGTTGAATTTTTTAGCACTGCTTAACTCGCTGCATAAGATTACTGTGGAGTTGAAATTAGCTTCAAACATTTCGGAAATATGCTTACTCTTAATAAACTTTACAGGCAATGGTTTTACAATACCTGCACAGTTAATTAATCCGTCAAGGTTGTTGCAGTTTTTTACCAATTCCGATAATTGATTTTCATTGGTTAAATCAGCTACTATTATTTGATGCTTGTTTTTTAGTTGAGAAGCTGTAGCCTTTAATTCAGCCTCATTTCTTCCAGTAATAATAACCTGAGCACCCAACTGATCACATAAAACAGCGCAGGCTCTGCCAATGCCGGATGAGGCACCGGTAACCAAAACTGTTTTATTATTTAAGGTGATCATAATTCAATAATTTTGGCGCAACTTAATTCAGATGTGTTTATAACAACACTTCCCCACGAAAGACCAACCCCAAAGCCGCACAATAACAAAGTTAAACTTTCTTTCGTAAGTTGTTGCTCTAATCCAAAACACATGGTTAATGGTATGGAGGCCGAGCTTGTATTACCGAAAAGTTCTATGGAAGATGGACATTTTTCTTTTTCAATTCCCAACTTTTTGCGAACGGTTTCGTTTATGAGTTTGTTAGCCTGGTGTAAGATGAAAAAATCAATTTCACTTTTGTTTTTACCAGCCGCAGTTAATGTTTCATTAATGTTTGGCGGTACTTCTTTCAACGCAAATGTAAAAATGTCTTGTCCGTTTAAAGCTAAATGTTTTTTAGCGCGTTTTATACCTGGTTCTGGTTCGTATATAGTTTCTGAGGAAGAATCGTAAGGGTGACGAGAATGACCGTGCTCGATGATGATGGCATTTTTTCCGCTTCCGTCACTATTTAAATTGAAGGTAAGCTCGGAGGCATTTTTATCGTATTCGATTAATGTGGCTGTTCCTGCATCACCAAACAAAGGGTAAGCGCTTTTATCGCCTTCAAAGGTAGAGATGGTAGATTTATCACCACACAATAATAATGCTTGCTTGAATTGTCCGCTTTGCATAAAGCCGGCCAAAACGCTTAAACCATATACATAACCGCTGCAACCAAGTGTAATGTCAAAAGCCAATACACTTTTTTTGAGCTTTAGTTTATCTTGTAAAATGATAGCAGTCGATGGTAGAAAATAATCGGGAGATTGCGAGACAAAAATGATGATGTCAATATTCTCGCGATTGGTAATGTTATTTTCGAAAAAATAATTGGCGGCTTTCTCACACAAATCGCTACAGGTCGTTTTATCATCCGCAACTCTTCTTTCTTTAATACCAACTGTTTTATGAAATAGTTCTTGTTCTTCTTTGCTTATGTGATTGTAATCATACGTGCTTTTAATCTGTTTGGGTACGCAAACAGAAATACCTTTGATGGAAATGCCCGATGTTTTAAAAATGCTCAAGCTTATTTTTTTTGTTGAACGAGATTGTACAGGTCTTGTACGGTTTGAGTTGATTTTAAATCTGCCCCGCTTAATGTAATATTAAAGTTTATGTCGATAAACGCGATAATGATAAGTGCGTGCATACTGCTCCAGCCTTTGATGCTGCGATAATCTGTATCCGGTTTTAAAGTGCCTTGTGGCATATCTTCAAATTCGGCTTCCAGTTTTTGTATGAATTCGTTTATCGACATAGAACAAATTTAATAATTTATTACAGTTGCACCCCAACTATTTCCTACACCAAAGCCTGCCAACAGAACTTTCATGCCTTTTTGCAGCTTTTTTTCTTCTTTAGCGGTATAGAGTGCTAGCGGAAGGGTAGAAGCAACGGTGTTGCCATAATCCTTAATGTTGGTGTAAAATTTGTTTTCCGGAATATTAAGTTTTTTTCTAAGGGTTTCAAGCATAAAGCCATTTGCCTGATGGAAAATAAACAAATCAATATCTTCCATGCCTAATTTGTTTTTATCCAGCGTTTCTTTTACTAGTTTAGGAACGGTTTTTAACGCGAATGTAAATACGTTAGTGCCATTCATGACCATTTGTCCTAACGGATTTGTTTCATTTCTGCAGGCACTTTTTTCAATGGGTTTTCTAAAGGCACTGTTCTCAATGTACAAGTCTAGCGCACCGCTTCCATCACTTCCGAAAATAAATTCATTATCAGGTAGGTTGCCCGAATAGGTGATAATGTTTGCGGTGGCAACATCACTAAAAATGCTACGTTGTTCTAAGTTATCCGGTGCAAGTGTTTTTGTTGAAGTATCGCAGGTTAAAAATAAAATTGTTTTAGCCATGCCGCTTTTTAAGAAACCGTTAGCCATGCCTAAGCCGTAAACATAACCTGAACATCCATAAGGCAAATCAATACAGGCAGTGGTTTGTGGTAATCCGAGGCGGTGTTGTAAAATGCAACTGGTAGCAGGTGCTATGTAATCGAAACAATCAGAACAGAAAATAAGAAAATCAATTTTCGATTTTAATTCAGGCTCTTTCTCAAAAATCTTTTGCGCCGCCATAAAAGCTAAATCAGAAGCGGTTTCGTTTTTTCCTGAAATGTATCTGGTTTCGATACCGGTACGTTTTAAAATTTCTTTTTCAGAAACATTAAACTCTTTTGCAAGCATTTGATTTGATAAAACAAGCTCCGGTAAATGAATGCTTATTTTATCAATAGAGAGTCCCATAGTCTATCAAAAGTAAAAAAAATGTAACTTAGCTGCAAATGATAAAGGCTTTTCTTTCAAAACATCCCTATAAACTATTATTGGTTTTATTTGCCTTTGTTTTATACGGTAACACTCTTTTTAATGGTTATAGCTTAGATGATGAATTTGTAACCGGTCCGAAAAACATTACGGCCAAGGGGTTTCAAGCCATTCCTCGTGTTTTTAAAACATTTCACGTTATTGATGAGAGTGGTAATAAATACGAATACCGTCCGATGGTAAAGGTGAGTTTTGCCATTGAAAGTGGTTTATGGGGACAAAATGTATTCATGAGTCATTTAGTGAATATTGTGTTATATGCAGTTTGTCTTCTGTTACTCTTCAAATTACTGCAATTAATACTCGTAAATACAAGTGAGTTTGTGATATTTTCTGTGGTATTGGTGTTTGAATTTTTGCCTATTCATTCAGAAGTTGTTGCCAGTTTAAAAAACAGAGATGTGATGCTAAGTTTTATCTTTTCTGTTTTGGCATTTATCTGTTTTTTGAAATTTTTTGATTTAAAAAAGTGGTATCATTTAGTGCTTGCCTTTTTATATTTGGCATTGGCCTTTTTGAGCAAATTCGATGTGTTGCCATTTCTGGCAATCATTCCTTTTGTTGGATATGTAAGAAATAAAATTGACTTTAAGATTATTGCCTTGATAATTGTGTTTTTTGTTGCTGCCTATTATTCTTACAAAATCACAAAGAATTTAATGTTTGATAAAGAGCAAGTGAAGGGCTCTAGAATTTATCAATATTTCGAAAACCCTCTTTATTTCAAATTTGAGTTTGTAGATAGATTAACAGCAGGGTTTAATTCATTAGGTTTTTATGTCTTAATGTTGTTTTTACCAATAAAAATGGCATGTTATTACGGTTTCAATACTATACCGGTTTATGATTTAACTTCCGTTTATGCTTTAGTTGGTATAGTGGGTGGTGCATGGTTGCTTTGGCAATTTTATAAGCGATTTCATAAGCCGGATATGCTTTGGTATGGTATTTTATTTTTTGGTGGTTCTATCTCCATGTACTTAAATATTGTAGCGCCGGCAGCAGGTATTGTGGCCGATCGATTTGTTTTCTTTGCTTCGATTGGTTTTTGTTTGATGGCAGTATTCGGACTATATTTTTACAAGAATGCCAATGCCAAAGTAACACAGCACAAAGATTTAAAATCTACCCAAAAGTTAGTTGGTTTGGTGTGCTTACTTATTTTCGCCGGCATGATAGTGAAGAGAAACAGTGAGTGGAAATCAAAATTAGTTTTATTTGAAAGCGATGTGAAAAAGTATCCTAATTCAGTAAAATTATCGCTCTTATCGAGTGCTCAGGTAATGATTCATATCAATGATAAGAGTGATGTTATTCCGGATAATCAGAAATTGCAGAAAGTGAGAAATGCGGAGAAAGTGTTGTTGAATGCAATTAAAGTGGATCCTACCTGTGATGTTTGCTATAATAACATTGCTCATATTTTATTGTCTGTAGAAAACGATCCTGCCTCAGCGATGCCTTATCTTATGGAAGGTTTTAATCGTGATTCCACCAAAAAGGAAACAGCTTGTAATATTGGTATTGCCTTGTATAGATTAGGGAAACCACTAGACGCTAAAAAATATCTTATCAAGGCTATTGAATTGGATGTCCGTCATGAGTTTACAGTTCCATATGAAGTATTACAGGATTTGTATATGAAAACAAATCCAAATGAGGGTGTAAACTATTTTACCAAAGAACTCCAAAAAGGGTATCACCAGGAATTCTTAAATGTTTTACTTGGGAAATCCTATTTTGAAGCCGGGGATACACTTAATAGTATAAAATATTACCAGCAAGCTTTGACAATTAACCCAAATAACCAAACTGTGAACGATTTTGTGACAGATTTGGAGGTTAAATTCCATAAAAAGGCTTGGTAGCTAGCATCTAAATTATTTTAGAAGTTCTTATGCCTATTTTGTTGATAATCAATTGTCAAGTCGCTACTTTTTTCTTTTTTTCGTCGCTCGATTTTATATCTTTGTCGAAACCTTAATTTAAAATGAAAAGAGCCTTAATTCTTAGTTTTTCATTCTTCTCGTTTTTTTGCGCGAATGCACAAAACGAACGCGAGTTAAAAGAGCAGCATAATGCTCTTAAAGCAAATCAAATGGCAGTTAAATCCGAAGTGGTCGTTTCAAAATACGGCAATTTGGAGAAAGAGATTGTTGATGCTTTGATAAAGCGACAAATTCCGGCAGGTTTTCCTGAGTTTGATGAAAAAACGGAATCTGTTGAAGCATATAAAAACAGAATAAATGTTTGGTACAAAAGCAATCTCGATTTATTAAATCCTGAATTCAGAAAAAAAATAATAGAAAGTCAGAAATAATCATTAGAAAAATTTAACATGAAAAAATATTTTTACTTAAGTGTTTTGATGGTGGTTCTGAGTTTCAACTCAGTATTTTCACAGTGTGTTAACTTGTATACGGGCGCGTTAAATTTCACGATGTATAACAGTTCATTTGCTACAGTACCAAGCTTTAGCATGTCTTGTAATACAGGGCCGTATTATATTAGAGTGAATCAGCCAGGTGGGGGGAGTCCTACTAATCAATACAACACGCCATGTATTCGCTTCCGGGTTAATCCTACCAATGCTTTTTCTTCAACTGATAATTCAATTACATTATATGAAAATGGGAACCTGATTGGTTGTACCGGGCCTGTAGGAACCTGTACTGCCAATATTGGACCTATGCCTAATAATTCAAATTATCAGTTGTTTGCTTCTTATATGGATCCTACACTGAATCACCAATATGTGATTTGTAATGTGATTGCATGGACTCCAAATATGAACTATACTGTTTCCAGCTGTTATGATAATGCTGCTTTAGCAACCGGTGTCTGGACTACAAATACTTTAGGTTGTCAAACTGTAACCATTCCGGCTAATAGTCCTATTGGTACTGCATCTTTTGCAATTAGTCCTGCTATTGCAGGTGCTATTACTAACTTCGGCGATGGTTATGCAGCGATAACCCCTTCGGTTATGCCGGCGGGAACATATACTATAACATATACTTTCAATACACAAAATGCAGCATGTCCGATTATAACAGCAACACAAACTGTAGTTGTTGGTAATCCATATAATGCTGCCTGGACTACACCAACGGTTCAATGTACTGCATTTGGTTGTTTAAATTTAAATCCACAGGTTTCGGGTACGGCAGGCGGAACATTTAGTGGTACAGGTGTTAGTTCGAATCAGTTTTGTCCTGGTACTTCAGGAGCCGGAACATTTCCTGTAACTTACTCTGTAGGAATAAGTGCAACTTGTGGAGCATCACAAGTAAGAAATATTACTGTAAATACAACACCTACTGCAAATGCAGGCTCAACAAAAACTATTAATTGTGTTCAAACAACAACAATCATAAATGGAACAGGAGGAACAACATATACATGGACAGGTCCTGGCGCATTTTCTTCTAACTTACAAAACCCAACGGTTAGCAGCCCTGGTACATACAGTTTAACAGTTACCACCGCTTCTTGTATTTCAGCCGCATCAACTGTTGCTGTTATTCAAAATACTACTGCGCCGGCTGCGGCTGCAGCTACAAGCGGTTCTGTAACCTGTGCAACTACAACAATCAATTTAAATGGAAGTCCTGCCGGTATGACTTATACATGGACTGCTCCGGGTGGAAGCTCCATCTCTTCAGGTACTAACTCGCAAAATGCGGTTGGTAACGGAGTTGGTACTTATACGATTAGAGTTGTAGATACCAATAACGGTTGTTCCGCAACTGCAACTGTAGCAGCGAATATTAACACAGTTCAACCTTCATCTTCTGCAGGTACAACCGGTTCTGTTACTTGTGCGACAACAACCATTAACTTAACGTCTGCGCCTGCCGGTATGAATTATACCTGGACCGCACCCGCTGGAAGTTCTATTTCATCAGGTACAAACTCTCAGAATGCAGTAGGTAACGGAAGCGGTACATATACTGTAACAGTTCGTGATCCAATAAACGGATGTTCACGTACAGCAACTGTAACAGCAAACATTAATACAGTAACACCATCTCCAGTTTCAGCATCTACAACCGGAACTGTAACTTGCGCGTCAACAGCAATTAATTTAAGTTCTTCTCCGGCAGCGATGTCTTATAGCTGGACCGCACCATTAGGCTCATCTATCACCTCAGGAGCAACTTCACAAAACGCTACTGGATCGGGAGCAGGAACCTATTCTGTTACCATAACAAATCCAACTAACGGTTGCTCTACTGCTACAACAGTTGTTGCTAATTCAAATACAACAGCTCCAACCCCTTCAGTAACGAATAATCCTACCATTACTTGTACGAACACTTTGGTTACTTTAAATGGTAGCCCTGCTTCCGGTGTATTATATACTTGGACAGGTTCCGGAATTGTTGGCGCATCTAATCAGCAAACAGTAAACGTAAATCAGTCCGGAACTTATACATTATTAGTTCAGAGTACAGCGAACAGTTGTACTGCTTCAATTAGTACTTCTGTTTCAAACAATACAATTGCGCCAACAATTACGCCGGTGGCAACACAAACAATTACGTGTGCAAGCCCTTCGGTTACTTTAATTGGAAGTGCAAACCCATCATCTTGTACCGTTGTTTGGACAGGTGGAGTTTGTGCAGGTGCAAACTCTTATATCGCTACAGCCTGTGCGCCGGGTACATACACTTACATTGCTACTAACCCAGCGAATGGATGCCCTTCAACACCTCAGGTTGCAACAGTAGTGCCAAACAGCTCTATTCCTTCAGCGACAGTGGTAAATACAGGAACCATTACTTGTTCAACAACCACGGTTCAGGTAGTGGCAACTTCAACTTCTTCTCCTGTTACTTATAACTGGACAGGAACAGGAATAGTATCAGGTGCCACAACTCCTACAATTGTCGTAAATGCAGGTGGTACATATTCGCTTGTATTATTAAATACTTCAAACTCTTGTTCGGTTACAATTACAAATAGTGTTACTGCTGATAATGCAGCCGTAACTCCTACTACTACCGCATCTACAACAATCACCTGTTTAACCACAACAGCTAACATTAGTACAACAGCCGGTTCCGGTTCTTACACCTATAATTGGTCGGGCCCGGGTGTAGTTGGAACAAATACATTATCTTCTGCAACTGCAAGTTTAGGCGGATTGTATACAGTAACTGTTACGAATACATCAAATGGTTGTGTAGGTACCGGAACAGTTTCTGTAGCTACTAATACTGCAACCCCAACGGGTGTAGCTATTAACCCTTCCACTTTCACGCTGTCTTGTGCTACGCCAACCACTGTGCTTACAGCAACAGCAACCGGTGCTACCACTTACACATGGATTGCTCCTTCAGGAGGCTCTATTATTAGTGGAACAAATACGGCTAATGCCGGCATTTCCGGTTCAGGTACATATAGTGTAATTGTTGCAGGTTCTAACGGTTGTCCTTCCGCGGCAGCTGAAGCTACAGTTGTTCCGAACACGGACGCCCCTACATTTACATTAAGTAATTCTAGTCCAAGCATTACTTGTTTAAGCAGTAATCCAACAGTAAGTGTGGCGATTACTTCTACTGTACCAATTACTTCTTATTCTTGGACACCGGCTTCGGGTATTTCCGGATCTTCAACATCAAGCGTTGTTACATTTACTGCAGCAGGAACCTATACAGGTGTAATCACTGCTAATAACGGTTGTATTTCAAATGCGATTGTAAGTGTTTCAGATGCAACTCTTGCACCTTCAGTTGTAGCAGGAACAGGAACAGCTTCTGCAATTTCTTGTTTAAATCCTTCGGTAGTGATTGCCCCTACATTTAGTCCTTCTGCCGGATTAACTTATACTTGGACTGGTCCTGGTATAGTAGGTACTGCTAATGATGCAAGTGTTACAGTAAATCAAAATGGAAATTACAGCGTCACCGTAACCAATACCTTAACCGGATGTACGTCAACAGCAATTACGATTCCTGTAGTAGGAACATCAACCCCTCCAACATTAAGTGTTACATCAACATCTTCTATTGGAATTGGATGTACACCTTCTACTTCAACTATTGTATTAACTGCAAATGCTACACCAAGTACGGGCGTAACGTATAATTGGTCTACATCCGCTACTACTGAAACAATTTCAGTTACCGCTCCGGGTGTTTATACTGTAATAGTAACTGATGTTTCCACTTCTTGTTCTGTTGCGGTACAATACACCGTAGATAATAGTGTTGTAACGCCAACAATCAATACAGCTGCTTCGGTGGTTTTACCTTGTTCTTCAACTACAACAACTTTAACTTTAAATGCATCTGCTACACCTTCAACAGTGGTTTATGCATGGGGCGGACCAAGTATTATTTCCGGTTCAAATACGGCAACTCCGGTTATTGACCAGCCGGGTATTTATACTGTAACAGTTACCAATCCAACAACAGGTTGTACGGCAACAAGTACTGTTGCTGTTATTAACGGAGTTCCGACAGCGTCATTTACTGCTGACGTAACTCAGGGTATAAATCCATTAACGGTTAACTTTACAAATCAAAGTACCGGAGCCATCAATTATAACTGGAACTTCGGTCCGTTTGGTACTTCTACTTTAACAAATCCTACACAAGTGTTTAATGTTTGGGGAACTTATACCGTAACATTAATTGCTTCATCCGGTTCTTGCAGCGACACGGCAAGTATGGTGATTATTGTTGACGAAGGACTAAGTATCGAAATTCCGAATGTATTTACACCTAATAACGATGGCGTAAACGATGTGTTTACCATCAAATCTTCCGGAGTAAAAGAAATCTCATTACAAATCTTTAACCGTTGGGGTCAGAAGATGTATGAGTTCACCGGTGCAAAAGCAGCGTGGGATGGAATGATGGGTCCTGGTAACGAAGCTTCAGCTGGAACTTATTTCTACTTCGTAAAAGCTACAGGCTTTGATGATAAAGTGATTGAAAAGCAAGGATCCCTAAGCTTATTCAGATAGATATTTTTTGAGTTGTAATTAAGGCGAAGAAAAATCTTCGCCTTTTTTATTTTATAAAAACTGCGAAAGTTTCCTTAGCGGTTTGAAAAATAAAGTAAAGAAATAAGGTTTTATTCCGTTTACTTCCCATGCTTTACGGTCTTCGAGATTAGCGATAATACGGTTTTTTGTGCTTACGTTGCTTTGTCCGCCCATGCGCATTTTAACGATGAATTCAGGCAGGTATGAAGTTTTTATTTTGTGCTTGTAAAGCAGACGAAGCATCAGCTCATAATCGGCGGAAGTTTTAAAATCAAGATTAAAGGCTTTGTGTTTTTCGTAAACTTCTTTTTTTACAAAGAAGGTGGGGTGAGGAGGCATCCAGCCGAAAAGAAATGAATTTGATTTGAATTCTCCCGCTCTCCATTTGCGTATAATTTTGTCTGTGTTGTCTTTTGACACATAGAGCAAATCGCCATATAAAGCCTCACAATTATCTTTATTGAAACGTTCTGCAATTTTCTGAAGCACTTCATTGGACGTATAAAAATCATCCGAATGCAGAATGCCAACAACATCTCCGGAAGCCATACTAATTCCTTTGTTCAATGCGTCGTAGATGCCATGGTCTTTTTCAGAAATAAATTTCGCAATACGGTTTTTATATTTGTCAATAATGGAGAGTGTAGAATCTGTTGATTTCCCATCCACAATGATGTACTCTATGTTTTGATAGGTTTGGTTTATAACCGATAAAATTGTCTCTTCGAGCGTTGCCGCGCTGTTGTAGGTTACGGTTATAATGGAAATCTTCATTTATATTAAGGCATTATTAAATTCAGCTAATGAAGAAAACTGAAAATCTATTCTTGCATCGTTTGTTTTATCCTCGGAAATGAAAGCGGTTTTCATGCCGGCATTTCTACCAAATTCCATATCACTTAAACTATCACCAACGATGATGGATTTCGTAAAATCAATACTCGGAAAATCGTTTTTAGCTGCTAATGCCATACCAATTCCGGGTTTGCGTGTTGGATGATTTTCTGAATTCAAATAAGGCGAAAAATAAACTTTATCAATGCGTCCGCCTAAATATTCAATTTCATAAATCATGTTTTTATGAATGAGTTCCAGATCTTCGGTACGATATAAACCTTTTCCAATGCCTTGCTGATTGGTTACAACAACGATAGTTCCGAAGCGAGTGTTTAATGATTTTAAAGCGTCGATGACTCCCTCCAGAAACTCAAATTCTATCCAATGTTTTACGTAATCGTTCTCAAGTTTTTTATTAATCACTCCATCACGATCTAAAAACAAGGTCCAGCTTTTATCAATATTTAAGTTCTTTAAAGTCATGTTGTGCTTTTGCGTAATCTTCCGGAATGCCAATATCAATGAAGTAATTATTATAAATACAGCCGAAGATGTTTAACTCTTGTAATTTGGTTTCGAAGAAATCTTTTTCGATGGAAAAGTTCTTATTGGCGGGCGTTTTTTGCAGGTAAGTACTTTTATTCAATAAATAAACCCCACCGTTTATGGTGCCTTTTCCCGGAGAATTATTTTTTTCTTTAAACGAGATTATTTTTCTTCCCCTGTTACCTTCGCCGGGTGATAACTCGATGGTTCCATAACGAGAAGCATTTTCAACTTCACGTAATGCCAATGTGCAATCGGCATTGAAAGTTATGTGATGATTGGAGAAGGAGTGAAGATCAATGTCAAAAAATGAATCGCCGTTTAAAACAAGTACAGTGTTATTGTTGCATAACTCTATCGCTTTTCTGATTCCTCCTCCTGTACCTAAAGGTTCTGATTCAATACTGTAGTCAATTTGCAGACCGTTATATTCCGATTTGTAGTACGCGGTGATTTTTTCGTGTAAGTAACCTACCGATAAAATCACTCTAGTAACGCCGTATTTTTTTAAATAATTTAATTGATAATTTAAGAAGGGTTGGTTATTTACTGCAGCCATAGGTTTTGGCAAATCACTGACTACGCTTTGTAAGCGTGTTCCAAACCCGCCGGCTAATATGATGGCTTCTTTTACCAAATGATTGTTTGATTATTTTTTCGGAAACAATTCCATTTCTACTAATTCACAAATTGTATGTCCGAGTAGCATATGGCATTCCTGAATGCGCGGCGTATCTTTTGAAGGAATGTTTACCAGATATTTACATAAATCTTTCATTTTCCCTCCGGTTTCTCCTGTAAAGCCAACTGTCACCATTCCTATTTCATTGGCAACTTGTAAAGCTTTCACCACATTTCCTGAGTTACCGCTGGTAGATAAACCAATTAAAACATCTCCTTTACGGCCCATGGCTTTTACTAAACGCGCGTAAATTTCATCGTAGCTGTAATCGTTGGCAACAGCCGTTGTATAACTTGTATTAACGTGTAAAGCTTCCGAAAATAAAGGCGGACGGTCATAATAAAATCTACCACTTAATTCAGCTGCTAAGTGTTGTGCATCCGCGGCACTGCCTCCGTTACCGCACCATAATACTTTTCCATCGCGTTTATAAGCCGAAACAGAATCCTTCACAATATTTTCAATGGCAGTTAAAATAGCATCATTGGAAAGTAATGAAGTTTTTAAATCAACCGATGTCTTTATTTTAGATTGTATGAAATCTTTCATGTATTGGAATTAGATTATAAAAGTATTCATTTTTTATTTATTACCCTCATAACTTTGAATGATAGCGCTTACCAAGCGGTGACGAATCACATCGCGGTTGTCTAATTCAATAAAATCAATTCCTTCCACTTTTTTCAAATAACGAATGGCCTGAATTAATCCGGAAGGTTGTTTACTCGGTAAATCTATTTGCGTGGCATCACCAGTAATAATGAATTTAGCGTTGTTCCCCATACGGGTCAAAAACATTTTCATTTGACTTTCGGTGGTGTTTTGCGCTTCATCTAAAATGACAAACGCGTTATCTAAAGTTCTACCGCGCATAAAGGCTAAAGGTGCAATTTGAATCACACGGTTCTCGATGTACTGATTGAGTTTATCTCCAGGTACCATATCCGACAATGCATCATATAATGGCTGCATGTAAGGATCGAGTTTTTCTTTTAAATCGCCCGGTAAAAAGCCAAGATTTTCTCCGGCCTCAACTGCAGGACGGGTCAAGATAATCCGTTTAACTTCTTTGTTTTTTAGGGCACGTACTGCTAAGGCTACAGCAGTATATGTTTTACCGGTACCAGCAGGACCAATTGCAAATATCATGTCGTTTTTAGCAATGGAGGCTACCATTTTGCGCTGGTTTTCGGTTTTGGCTTTTACAACCAGACCATTATTCCCAAACAAAATCAAATCGTTTTGTAAATCCTGACTTTCGATGATGTTATCTCCGGTTGGCCCTAAAAGACGGTCAATCACCGTATCGGTCAGTAATCCTGTTTTATGGTAGTGATCGATTAAGAGATTCAATTTCTTTTCGAAATTCTGAATTTCATTCTCTTCGCCCAGCACTTTTACGCTATAACCGCGCGCAATGATTTTGAGTTTAGGAAAATGTTTTTTGATGATGTTTAACTTAACGTCGTTAACCCCATATATCTCAACCGGTTCAATGCTCTCCAGTACAATAATCTTCTCTGTCAAAGTATAAAAATTAGAATGTTTATAAAGCTGTTAATCAAACATCAATTTTATAAAAAACACACGGTAAATAATTAGCTATTTTTGAACAATTACCCTCTATGCCTATAGTAACTTTAACCACCGATTTAGGCTATCGCGACCCCTATCTGGCGATAGTGAAGGCAGGTTTACTTCAAAAAGTAAGGGAGGTTAAGATTATCGATTTAAGTTGCGACATCAAAGACAATAATATTTCGGATGCGGCTTTTATCCTGAAAAACTCAATTGACTATTTTCCGGAGGGTACTATTCACTTAGTGGGAGTAAAATTTATTACAGGCGGTAAAACATTAGGCGCGCAACAAAACATTGATAATACCCGGTATTTGGTAACGCAATACAAAAAGCAATTTGTGGTTTGTCCGGATAACGGTTTAATCACATTACTTGATGAGGGTTTTTCAGAAAAAGTGTATCAAGTGTATTTTGAAAATCCATCGCAACATAATTTTTTTTTAAAGAATGTATTTATTGATGTAGCAGCCCAGATTGGTGAAGGAAAAAAATTAGAGGAGATTGGGGTTGAAACATCTGATTATTACAAAGCATTTCAATTTTCAAGTTTTTCCAACCCTGATAACATGAAGGGTAAATCAATTTATATTGATGACTTTGGGAATATTATTTTAAACATCACGAAAGAACAATTTTACAAAGCGTTAGGCAAGCGAAAGTTTAGAATTGTTTTACCCGGTACTACCATCAATAAAATCTCTGAAACGTATGATGATGTGAAAGTGGGGGATGCCCTTGTTTTGTTTAATGGCTTTGGCTATTTGGAAATTGCCATGAATGGTAAGTCGGCCTACAAAATGCTTTATCCGCGCGATGTTGGGCGTCAGTTTGATTTTAATTTAACCATAGAGTTTAATGATTAAGCGCATTGTGAAAATGAGTTTTCAGCCGGAGAAGGTAGAAGACTTTAAAACCATATTTAAAGAAAACTGGCAGCGTATTGCAGGATTTGAGGGCTGTAGTCACGTTGAATTATTGCAAGATCAATTACACCCGAATGTATTTTTTACTTACAGTATTTGGGATAAAGAATCTTCTCTTGAAAAATACCGCGAATCTGATTTATTTAACTCCGTTTGGTCGCGCACCAAAATTTTATTTAACGATAAACCACAAGCGTGGACCGTTAATCAACTGCAATTTTAATCCTCAATCAAAACACCCATTTTCCCCATTCGGTAATCGCGGTAAGCTTCCATAATTTGAATTTCCGTGTTCATCACAAACGGACCTTGCGTTACGATTTTTTCTCCAATAGGCTCTCCACTCATTAATAAAAAGCGGGTAGCTTCAATGGCATTTATTTCAATGCCATCACCATCATTATGAAAAGCAATGAAGTTTTTTCCGGGAATTTCTTTTCCTTCCATGTCAATGGCGCCATCCAATAAGTACAAGAAAGCATTATGTGATGGCGGGAGTTGAATTTTTATTTTTCCTCCGGCTTGCGCATGAATAGTAGCCGAATTAATGGGCGTTAAAGTTGGAATTGGTCCTTTTACTTCATTCAATACTCCTGTAATAACATTTACCGTTATTTTTCCGTCTTCAGAAGTGTATGAAGGTGTTTCCTCCTTTGTTAAGGGATGATAGTACGGTTGATCGTTTTTGTTTTTGGCAGGAGAATTAATCCACATTTGAATTAACTCTTGCTCTAATGATTGCGGACGCTCACTGTGAATGATGCCCATTCCTGCGTGCATCCACTGTGTTCCGCCGGCACTAACGGTTTTGTTATTGCCGCGACTGTCACGATGGTTTAAGCTTCCTGTAAAAAGAAAAGTAACCGGAGCGAATCCTTTATGCGGGTGCGGACCAACACCTGTTTTATTTAGCGGTATGTTTTCATCATGAATCATGTGTCCGTGATGCAACAACACAAACGGATCAAGATAATCCAGTTCAGGAGAGGGCAGAGGCTGACGAACTTTTAAATCGCCCATGTTATACATACGGGCCGGAATTATTTTATGAATGCTTCTTGTTTTCATGATGAAATGTTTTTGAAACACTGCGAAGGTTTTTTTCCTCCGCAGTGTTATTGAATTATTGAACTTTTGCCATTTGGATTTCGGAATGGATTTTTAATTCCTCTCCAACCAAAACACCGCCTGCTTCTAAAGCTGCATTCCAGTTTAACCCGAAATCTTTACGGTTAATTTTACCATCAATGGTAAAACCGGCTTTGGTATTTCCATAAGGATCTTTACCAATTCCACCAAAGTTTACATTTAACGAAACAGGTTTTGTTACATCCTTAATGGTTAAGTTACCATTTAATTTATATTCTTCGTCACTTTTCTTTTCCATGGATGTGCCTTCGAATTTAAGCTGCGGGAATTTTTCAGCGTCAAAAAAATCGGCCGAACGTAAATGTCCGTCACGTTGTTCGTTGTTAGTGTCGATCGACGAAGTTTCTGCTGTAAAATTGATTTTTCCTTTGGTGAAATCATGACCTTCGGTAGTTGCATCCACATTAAATTTATTGAAGCTGCCACTTACGTTGGCAATCATCATGTGTTTAACTTTAAAGTTAATTTCGCTGTGCATTGGGTCTAAAGCCCATTTTGTTGTTTCCATTTCGTATTGTTTTTATTAGTTAATTATTTATTTATTTAATCATTGGTACATCCATTACTAATATTTCCGTATTGTCGGAATGAGAAGTAATTTCAATTTTGTCGGAATTCCAAATACCGAAGCCATCGCGTTTGTTTAATAATTGTCCGTTTATACTGGCTTCACCGTTGATGATGAAAAAGTAGGCGCCATTATTTTTTTGTTTGATGGCGTAATTCGTTTGTTTGTCTTTGTCAAATTTTCCCAAGAAAAACCATGCATCCTGATGAATCCATACGCCTTCATCATCTGTATTAGGCGAAAGTATTTGTTGGAATTTATTGTGTCGGTCATTAACGTTTAAGGTAATTTGATCATAGCGTGGCGTAACGTTTTTCTTATTCGGGAAAACCCAAATTTGAAGAAACTTCACTTCTGAATCTTTGTTTTTATTGTATTCGCTGTGTGTAATACCTGTGCCGGCACTCATCACCTGAATGTCACCGTGCTTAATAATTTGGGTGTTACCCATGCTGTCTTTGTGTTCTAAATCTCCCTCCAGAGGAATGGAAATGATTTCCATGTTATCGTGCGGATGTGTTCCGAAGCCCATTCCCGGAGCAACGGTATCATCATTTAAAACACGTAACACACCAAAGTGCATACGATCGGGATTGTAATAACCTGCGAAACTAAATGTGTGGTGTGAGTTAAGCCATCCGTGATTAGCGTGACCACGTGTATCGGCTTTGTGTAAGATTGTATTTGACATGATTTCCGGTTTTGTGTTAGGTATATGATTAAATCCAATTATATTCAGAGGCTCAAGCTCATCGTTGTTGTTCTCAAATAATTTCGCGAGAGCAGAGGAGGAGGCCGCTGTAAAAGCTGCGCCCAGTAATCCTTTTTTTATAAAATCTTCTCTTTTCATAGTTTTAGATATTTGTTGCAACAAATGTTAGGGTAAAAAAATTAATCGCGTAATTTATCCAATAGGTTGCTGAGTGTTTCAGCTTCTTTTTCACTCAGAAATTTTTTCATATTCAGATATTGTTTGCGCATGGGTTCGTTTATTTCCTTTAAAAATTTAACACCTTTATCAGTTAGATTGATGTCAATTTTCCGGCGGTTTTCTTCGCAAAGTGAACGTTTCAATAAATCCATCTTCACTAATTTATCTACCAAACGAGTTACATCATTTCCTTTATCCAGCATTACCTCTTTAATATCGCCGGGAGAAACAGATTTAGGATGTTTACCATTTACGATTCGAAGTACATTGTAATGTTGTGGCAATATATCGTGCTTTTTGAATAGTTCGGTTTGTTGATCGCGTAACCAGTTGGCAGTATAAATAATATTAATCACAGCTTTCTGAAACGGACTTTCAAACTTACTTTGCTTTATGGCTTGTTCAATTTTCATACCACAAATATAGTGATAACAATATTTGTTACAACAAATAAAAAGTGTTAAATTGGATAATTTATTGAAAATAAATGATTTAAATTTTACTTTTTAAGGAGTTTAAAGGCATGTGTCCAGCGATTTTCAAGGAAACCGGGTATGCACCAAAGGATACAGAGTGGTTCAATAGCACGGGCTGCTTCGGCTTTCCCCATATCTTCTGTTTCCCAACCAAATTTATCGAGAATGGTTTTCACTTCATTTTTCGCGGTTTCATTGTTACCGCAAATGAACATACTTGGTTTTATTCCTCCGAAATCAGGATTAACCATAAAGGCGCTTCCTACCGAATTAAAGGCTTTTACAAAATTTGCACCGGGATAGGCAGTTTGTAAAATTTCTAACAGTGATGATTTTAAATCTGTGAAAAATTGAATAACACCGTTTACCGGAGGCGCGGCATCTATTGGGTTGGTTGCGTCAATAATAGTTTTTCCATTCACGTTTTCGACACCAATCATAGTTAACACATCTTTGGCAACACTTCCTTTTACAGCTAAAACAATTATATCTCCGAATTGCGCTGTGTCTTTAAAACTTCCTGTTTTTCCGTTTGAATTTTTCTGTTGCCATTCAGCTAATTTGCTAACATCTCTGCTGCCAACCATTACTTCATAACCATGTTTAAGAAAACCTGTTGCCAATACTTTTGCTACAGCACCTGAACCTAATATCCCAATTTTTTTCATGTTGATTTATTTAAATCAAACATAACATAAAAAGCGGACTATTGCTTAATGATTTTTTTAACAGCTTGGGCACCGTTTTGCCGTAAATGGATAAAGTAGACGCCTTGTGATAAATCTTTCACGTCAATAATGGTGGAGTAACCTTCAAATCGTTTACTGAAAATCGTTTTACCCATTACATCCTTAATACTCATTTCACATTTTTCTTCACGGGCTAATTTAATTTGAAGTTTTTCTTGTGTTGGATTAGGATAGACTTCAACTTCTAATATGGTAAGTTGATTTTCGCTAATGCCTATTGCCATGTTTGGAAGACATGTGGATTGAGTCCCGCTTTTATAAAATGTATTTATTTTCTGTACATCACTCAATAATTTATTCACCGCGCCAATATTATCATTTGCGTTGGTGCTATCTACCGACCAAACTTTAGCAAATTCAAATTCAACTTCAGATTTTGAATTTAGATTAAAAGCACCTGTTGCCATCATATTTCTACGGTCGCCTTTTGGATTTACATTATCCGACCAGATAGAGCACGGCATGCCGTTGTAAAATGTCCAGGGATATAAGAAACGTGTTGGCGTTGTGCCGCCATAACCATTTCCTCCGCACGTATAATATGAACTGTCACGCCAACGTGCATTCATGTAATTGAAAAATTCATAGGGTCCCGTAGGAGGGTGTGTAGGTGTTGGGTTAGGATTTATATTTGGATTATAATAAACAAATTCATCTAAAAGGCTCTCTTCATTCAATTCGTCAATCATCCCATCATTGTCATTATCTAATCCGTCATTCGGTGGAGCCGGGGGCCCCTTTAGAAAACATTTTCCGGTAGCGGGAGGGTAATTACCATAACCAATGATTCCGGTAACATTTTCATCTGTTCCGTCGGCATTGTATGAAAAACCTAAATTGGAACTCACATGGCAGCCCATGTAATCATCCAGATAATTTCCTAAATCCACATCATCAAACAAAGCGATTTTTACGTTGTGGTAGTTAAGATGACTTCTGTTAATGATACGATAGTTGTAAAAAGTAGTGTAGGCTAGTTCGTTTTTACCGTTTAAAAAATTCGGACAACCATACGCGTAAGCCATGCAATGTACTTCAATACCCATGGGCGCGCCTTTTGCTTCTGTGTGTGGAGCGAAATCATCATTAAAAATGAAATAAAGTGTTTGATCGCCTTTTATTCTTGGATAATCTCCACCTGTTAACGGGTCATAAATCCCATTTCCATTCATATCTACAAACGGTGCAAGGTTTCGTGAATATTTTCCATTACCATGTGCGGGCCATGTGATAATATCGATGGTTGGTGTATACGTATTATTGGCAATGTTGCCGTTCAAAAAGTTTGTTCTGAAATCATTAATGTCGTTGTAACTGATTTTCCATATTTTATCATAATTAATAAAAGTGTTCGTGTCACATAGCGCATTCACTGTGTCTAATGGTCCGGGCCAGAAATCGCAACCGCTTTGTCTGTATGTTTGAGCCGAAATATGTAATTGATTAGAGGCATCGAGTCCGCCAATCCAAAATGAATTGCAAAATCCCGCATTTGAGCCGCTTCCTTTTGGAACTTCGTATTTAGCATTTCCACTTCCACCTACGTCCCAAAACATATCGCCCCGGTTTGCAATTCCGGCACGCACACGATTAATGTCAAGGTATTTGTAGTTTTTATTAGTTACACCTTGTCCCGGCCCCTGAAAAGTAGTTTTATAATCGGAAGGTTTAAAGGAAAACATAAATTTTAAGAAGCCGCCTAAATGAACAAGTTGTTTGTTGGAGATATAAATTTCACCGTTCGGATCGTTTTCTAAAAAATCGCCAATGGTGTAATTGTTATTTGGGACATAATAGGCCTTATATTCAGTATTAGGTAATAACTCCAATAAACACCATGTTGAGTTACTGCCGGGGGTATTTGGACCGTAAGCTGTACAAGTGGCATAAATCATTGGCCCGTTATTAGGTCCCTGGCATATATCAAGACAATTAGTTGTTGGTGTGTTTACTCCAATGATATCAGAATATGTTGAAGAGGCGAGAGTAAAGTTGGAATTATCAAATTCAACCAAACCTTTGGAGACTGTGCCCAACCATTTTTTACTGAGGTTATCAATGAAAATGCAATTAATCTTGTTTGTTACAAAAGGAATTTGGTGAATGTTATAACTGGAATTGGTAAAACTTGTGTTAAAATTAACTTCAATAATTCGATTGTAATTTCCCAGCCATATTTGCGTAGCACTTTGTGATTTGATACAGTTAACCGTATCATTTGGTAATAAACCATTGGAAGTGTTGTAATTGGTGAAAACGCCGCCATTTAAGCGGGATAATCCATTTGTAGTTCCGATATAAACATTATTACCATTGCATTCTAGTGAAATAATATTGTTGGTTGGCAATCCATTGGCCGTTGTATAGCAAGTCCAGTTGGCACCGTCGTATTTCAGTAATCCGGCCGAAGTGCCTGCCCACACATTGCCCGTATTATCACATGCGATGGAGCTAATACGATTGTTGGGAATAACAGGTGTATTAGCAGTGTTGAAATAGGTCCAGAACCCGGTAATTTTATCGTAGCGTGCCAAAGCTGCAGGCGATGAAGCAAGCGAACTTGTAAATCCTATCCATTTGTTGCCGTTTTTATCAATCGCAATACAAGTTTCGGGTCCGGTAAGAAATGAAGACGAGGCACCGCCTAAATAAGCGTTCCAGCCATTTTGCGAAAAGAATGATTTCGAAAAAATCAGGAAGAATATGAATAAAGATTTTTTCATGTGTTGAGGAAGCTTATACTAAATTACAACAAAATCAGGCTTTAGGTAACGAAAATCATAAGTGGCTCACAATTTTAAATAAGTGGCAGCTTTTATTGTTTCACAAACTTTTTCACTACAATCTCATTGCTGTTAAAGTTAATGTTCAAAAAGTATACACCGGCGTTGAGTTCGTTGATATGTATGATACTTTGACTTAAACTATTGAGTTGACCACTTTTTATGTTTCTTCCCAATACATCTGTTATGTTGTAAGTACATTTTCCAAACTCAATATCGCTTTTGATTTGTATATAAGTTTGAGCAGGATTCGGATACAAATCAATCAAGTGTTTGATGCTTTCATTTTCCTTGATGTTTACTTTTTGTAAACAGTTTGGAATCGCGCCACTATAAAAGCTTTTTACTTTACGCGCATCCTGAATCAGTTTGTTTACACTGGCAATGTTTCTGTTGCTGGTTGCAGCGCTATCCACCGACCAAACCAAAGCCAATTCAAATTCAGTTTGTCCTTTGGACGGTAAATTAAAAGGACCGCTGCTTATATGATAAGTGCGATCAGATGGCCAATTGCCAGCACTGGATTCTGACCAGTTGCCCGCACACGGATTGTTTTGGTAATTCATCCATGGGAAAACAAATTTAGTTGGTGTTGTTCCGCCGTAGGCATTACCTCCGCAAGTGAAATTTGTACTATCATACCAGCGACCCTCCATGTAATTATGATACCTGTATGGATACTTTAAATGATTAGGCGGAAATTGGTAAATACCACCTGTAGAATGAGTAAAGGCGCTCATCAAGCATTTTTCTCCGGGTTCATCAATGATACTGTCGTGATCATTATCAATCAAATCTCCGGCAGTTGCCAATGGACCATTTAATACAATATGTCCGGTTGCAGGGGTGAATTTTTGATAGCCGTATGCACCACCATAGGTTTCATCCAGTGTGTCTGCATTATAAACAAATCCCAAATTATCATGTACGCTGCAACCAACATAATCATCAACATAATTCCCCAAATCCGGATCACTCCAATTTAAAATGTACATCTCGTGATAGTTATTGTTGCTCCGGTTAAAAATTTTATAATCGTAAAAAGTAGTATAAGCTAATTCGTTGCGGCCATTGATAATGTTCGGACAACCATAGGCATATGCCATGCAATGGATTTCAACACCCAATGGTAAACCTCCGCTCTCTGTATGATTGCCCAATTTATCATTGAATATAAAATAGAGGGCTTGGTCGCCTTTGATTTTAGGATAGTCACCGTGTTTCCAGTTATAAATACCGTCACCATTTACATCCACAAAGGGGGCTAAGTTTTTGGCTTTGTTTCCTGTTCCGTGAGCGGGCCAGTTCACCATGTCGGGAGTCGGTGTGTAGCTAAGCGGAACATTACCCAAATTAAATTGGGTAATGAAATTATTGATATCGGTATAACTTACCTTCCAGATATGATCGTAATTAAACGCGTTTAAGGTGTCGGCTTCACCGTTAAGCGTGTCCAATGCCCCAGGCCAAAAATCGCAACCTTTCATTCTGTATCTTTGAGCTGCTAAGTGGAGCTGATTCGATGCATCTAAACCACCAATCCAAAATGAATTGCACAAACCAGAATGTACGCCACTGCCTTTTGGTACTTCATACATAGGACTCCCTGCAGTAACGTCCCAATGCATGTCGCCGCGATTCATAATCTTTGCTTTTACCTGATTGATGTCAAGATTTTTGGCGTTATGTTGATTAATGATAAAATCATTATTCCTGAACGCTTCTAATTCCGAATAAAGTGTTTCATCAAAATTGATAAAATGAATGATTCCTTGATATAACATGGTAGATTGCAGGGATGCAATTAAAATTTTACCGGAAGCATTTGTAAATAGTGAACCTCGTAAATTAGTTCCTTTTTTAGGGTGAAAATAATTTATACGGTTGCCGGGTAATAATTCAACCAAAAAAGCATGACTTAGTGCGTTTTCTCCGATATACATTACTCCACCATTTGGACCTTTACATAAGCCTCCTTGGCCATAACCATTATAATTATTGTCGGGATACAAGTCTTTGAAGTAGGAGAAAATCCCTCCGCTGAATTTCGTTGGGCCATAGCTGCTTGTTAGCCATTTGTCACCATTGCTATCGATATAAAGATTAGAAAAATTAATACCTGTTGTAATTGTAGAAACAGCAGTGGTAAAACCCGTTGAAGTGAATGTAGGATTATACGTAAACTGCACGATGCTATTGGAGTTACAAGCCCAAATTGTATTGGGATTTTCTGCGCGTAAACTCCAAACTGAATTTGTAGGAAACAAGCCATTCGAGATATTGTAATTTGTGAAGTTGGTGCCGTCAAATCTGGATAAACCACGATTCGTTCCGATAAATAACATGTTACTGTTAAATTCTAACGAATAAATAACTGTATCCGGTAAACCATTCACAATTGTATAATTCGTAAAATTAGTACCGTCAAATTTTACCAGACCTCTCGTAGTGCCAATCCACATATTTCCCAAATTATCTTCTTTAAAACAATTCACAGAAATTGGTGCCGGTAGACTTGGAGTGTTTGTTTTGTTATAGATAGTCCAGGTTGTTGTAGTTGTATTATAAACAGAAACTATAACTGAGGCAGACAATGAAGCCTGATATCCCATCCAAACTTTACCGGAATTATCCTCGTAAATGCATCTTGATGGTAACGAGGAAGACGAAGGAATGGATGTGGAATAACTTGTAAAACCATTCTGCGAAAAGAATGATTTCGAAAAAATCAGGAAGAATATGAGTAAGTATTTTTTCATGGGTTTAAGTTTATTGCTTCACAAACTTTTTAATAGCTTTTTGGTTACTATTAAAGTTAAGATTCAAAAAGTAAATTCCCGCATTTAACTCGTTAATATTAATGGTACTCTGACTCAAATCACTCAGGTGTCCGGTTTTTATGGTACGTCCTGTTACATCCATTATACTGTAATCGCATTTTCCTAATTCCACATCACTTGAAATTTGCAGATAGGATTGCGCAGGATTTGGGTACAAGCCAATTAAATGATTAATACTTTCATTTTCTTTTATGCCAATATTAATTTTCTGTAAACAATTCGGAATTGGTCCGTTGTAAAAACTTCTTACTTTGCGCGCATCCTGAATCAGTTTGTTAGCACTGGCAATGTTTCTGTTGCTGGTTGCAGCACTATCCACCGACCAAACCAAAGCTACTTCAAATTCAGTTTGTCCTTTGGAGGGTAAATTAAACGGACCGCTGCTTACTATGTACCTTCGGTCTCCGGGAAGGTTACCGGCACTGAGTTCTGTCCAGTTAGTTGTACAAGGGTTGTTTTGGTAATTCATCCACGGGTACACAAATTTAGTTGGAGTTGTACCGCCAAACGCATTGCCTCCGCAGGTAAAACTGGTACTGTCTTTCCAATAGCCTCGCATATAATTATGAATGTGATATGGACTAGAAGGATTTGTAGTAGCTATAGGAAATGAACCAATGTTGTTATTGTAATAATTAAACACATTTAGTAAGCATCGTTCCCCCGGTTCGTCTATGATACTGTCGTTATCATTATCAATCAAATCTCCTGAAGTGGCAAGCGGACCTTTTAAAATAGTTCGACCGCAAGCGGGTGGATATAAATCATAACCTGAGGCACCAGAAAACCCACTATCATCTGCATCTGAGTTATAAATAAAACCTAAATTATCGTGTATGCTGCTTCCAATGTAATCATCCACGTAATTTCCTAAATCAGCATCGCTCCAGTGTGACACATACATATCGTGGTAATTATTATTACTGCGGTTATGAATTTTATAATCGTAAAAAGTGGTGTAGGCTAATTCATTGCGGCCATTGATGACATTCGGACAGCCATAAGCGTAAGCCATACAATGAATTTCTACGCCCAATGGTAAACCGCCGCTCTCCTGATGATTGCCTAGTTTATCATTAAAGATGAAATAGAGAGTTTGATCGCCTTTAATTTTCGGATAATCCCCTTGTTGCCAATTGTAAATGCCATCTCCGTTAACATCTACGAAAGGTGCTAAGTTTTTAGCTTTGTTTCCTGTACCGTGCGCGGGCCAGTTTACAATGTCAGGTGTTGGAGTATAAGTAAGAGGTACATTCCCAGCATTGAATTGTGTGATAAAATTATTGATATCTGTATAACTCACTTTCCAGATATGATCATAATTCAAGGCGCTCAATGTATCAGCTCCACCATTGATGGTGTCAAGTGGTCCTGGCCAAAAATCATTCCCGCTTTGTCGGTATGTTTGAGCAGCAATGTGTAATTGATTGGAAGCATCCAAGCCTCCTATCCATAAAGCAGATGCAAATTCAGAGCTTGGCCCATAGGGTAATACATTTGGAGTTGGAACCAAATAATTCGCAGTACCGTAGGCTGCAATATCCCAAAACATATCTCCTCTGTTGTATATACCCGTCTTAACGCGGTTGATATCGAGGAATTTATAATTGTTATTGGTAACCCCAATAGGGTTTTGATCGAATGCTTTAATCGCAGAGTAATTTGCTTTATCAAAAACAATGAAACTGGTAGTAGAAGCAGTGTTTATTGAATTTAGGAAATAAATTTTTCCGAAATAATTATAGAAGAATCTTAATGGCTTTAAATTCGAAGGCGGAGTATAATATTCTATTTTATTATTTGACAAGAACTCTGCTAAATAAGGATAATTTCCGTCATAAGTGCCTAAAACTAATGCTCCGTTATTCGGGCCTTTTACGATATTTCCAGCACTGCTAAATGTATTTGGAAGGTCAGGAAACATATTATTGAAATATGTAAAACCAGAGCTGTTATATTTAACTGGCCCATCGAAACCAGCTAACCACTTATTTCCAAAAGCATCTATGTAAACATCAGTAAAAATATTTGACGTTGGAGTTGCAACAGATATAGAATATGATGTTGATGTATAGGTTGAGTTAATATTGAATTCAACAAGTTGGTTTGAAGTAATAGTCCATAACTTATTTGGGTTCTCGGCTTTTATGGAATGAATTGTACCTATCGGAAAGAGAGAATTACCGGAATTGTAATTTGTAAAGACGCTACCATCATACCTTGATAACCCGCCATTAAAAGTACCTATGTAAAGCATATTGTTTACCCATTCAAGACTGTAAATGTAATTTGAAGGTAACCCATTGCCAATAGTAAAAGTGTAAAAGTTTGCGCCGTCATACTTAACCAATCCCAAATTGGTTCCTATCCACATATTTCCTAGATTATCCTCTTTAAAACATTTTACTACATTAGAAGGTAAAGCAGGCGTATTTGTTTTATTGTAGAAAGTCCAGGCAGTCGTTGTAGGATTATAAACTGCAAAAGCAACTGCACCTGTGGCAACTGAAGTATATCCAATCCACACTTTACCGGCATTGTCTACATAAATACAGTTTTGAGTGGATGGTGGTGCACCTGCCGGAAGTACAGTAGAGTAGGTGGTAAAACCATTCTGGCTTATTACCAATTTCGCTGAAACCAATAATAAAAGGAGTAGAAGTTTTCTCATATAAGGATGGTTTAAAGATTGTTCTTATACAATTATACTTTGGTTTTTATTAGAAGTTATAGCAGTTCTAATATATGGTTAGGTATTTCAAATAAGTGGTTGTTTTGTTGATGTCTGTTTCCTAAAATATATTATCTTTGTTACCCTAAATTTAAACCCACGTTGTAAGTGGGGCCAACATTATGATTAAAGTAACACTACCAGATGGTTCCGTTCGCGAATATCCTAAAGGAACCACCTCTATGCAAGTAGCATTGAGCATCAGCGAAGGTTTAGCACGCAATGTATTATCGGCAAAAGTTAACGGAGAAGTATGGGATGCTTCACGTCCGCTCAACTCCGATTGTACCTTAAGTTTATTAACGTGGAATGATGCCGAAGGAAAAGAAACCATGTGGCATAGCTCTGCGCATTTAATGGCAGAGGCTATTGAAAGCATTTTTCCGGGCGCAAAATTTGCCATCGGTCCTCCGGTTGAAAATGGTTTTTACTACGATATCGACTTCGGCGATAAAACATTTTCTACCGATCATCTCGAGCAAGTAGAGAAAAAAATGATGGAGCTTGCTTCCAAGAAAAATGAATACATCCGCAAGGAAGTTTCGAAAGCGGATGCAATAAAATATTTTACCGAAAAAGGAGATCCTTATAAATTGGAATTAATCGATGGCTTAGCCGACGGTTCCATTACTTTCTATACGCAAGGTGAATTCACCGATTTATGCCGCGGACCACACATTCCTAACACAGGTTTTATTAAAGCTGTAAAATTATTGCGCGTAGCCGGTGCTTATTGGCGCGGTGATGAAAAAAATAAACAGCTGACCCGTGTTTATGGTATCACCTTCCCAAAGGATAAGGAGTTAAAAGAATATTTAACCTTATTAGAAGAAGCAAAGAAACGCGATCACCGTAAATTAGGTAAGGAATTAGAGTTATTTACTTTTTCTGAGAAAGTAGGATTGGGTTTGCCATTATGGTTACCAAAAGGAGCCATGTTGCGTGAGCGTTTAATTCAGTTCATGCAAAAAGCGCAAACAAAGTCGGGGTATTTGCCGGTTGTTACGCCTCATATTGCATTGAAAGATTTATATGTGTGCTCAGGTCACTATGAAAAATATGGCGCTGATTCTTTTCAGCCTATCAATACTCCTCAGGAGGGCGAACAATTTTTCTTAAAACCAATGAATTGTCCGCACCACTGTGAAATTTATAAATCCTCTCCTAAATCCTATAAAGATTTACCGGTGCGTTTTGCTGAATTCGGAACTGTTTATCGTTACGAGCAACATGGTGAGTTGCACGGATTAACCCGTGTGCGCGGATTTACACAAGATGATGCGCACTTATTCGTTCGTCCGGATCAAGTGAAGGAAGAGTTTTGTAAAGTAATTGATTTGGTGTTGTATGTTTTCAATGCCTTAGATTTTAAAGATTACACCGCTCAAATATCTTTACGCGACCCTAACAACAAAACCAAGTATATTGGAAGCGATGAAAACTGGAATTTGGCTGAGCAGGCGATTATTGAAAGCGCAGCCGAAAAAGGTTTAAAAACCGTAGTGGAAGAGGGTGAAGCCGCGTTTTATGGTCCGAAATTAGACTTTATGGTGAAGGATGCCCTTGGCCGTAAGTGGCAATTGGGTACCATTCAGGTGGATTATAACCTTCCTGAGCGCTTCCAATTAGAGTATACTGGGTCTGATAATCAGAAACATAGACCTGTAATGATACACCGTGCGCCATTTGGCAGTTTGGAGCGATTCATTGCCGTTTTAATTGAGCATTGTGGTGGTAAGTTCCCGTTGTGGTTAACGCCTGATCAGGTAGCCATTTTACCAATCAGCGAAAAGTACAACGATTACGCTAAAAAAGTTTTAGGATTGCTAAATAATTCCGATATTCGCGGCCTTGTTGACGACCGCAACGAAAAGATTGGTAAGAAGATAAGGGACAATGAGATAAATAAGATTCCTTATATGTTAGTTGTAGGTGAAAAAGAAGAGGCGGAAGGAAAGGTTGCAGTTCGTGAACATGGTAAAGGCGATATTGGTGTAATGACCATTGAAGAGTTTGCCAAATTGATTAACACAACAATAGAAAACGATTTTAAACAAAAGTTAAACTAAAAAGCGGAGGTTACTATTAACGTCTTTAAAAAACCAACACCAAACCAAACTCCAGGCACGAATAAGCCGGGAGAAACTCCTTTTCAAAAACCAAGACCGAGAGGCTTAAAAGAAGGTTTTAAAAGGCCGGGTGTAAAAGAAGAACAACATAAAATTAACGAGCGAATTACAGCTCGTACAGTTCGTGTTGTTGGAGAAGATATCGAAGCGGGTGTTTATCCAATTGGAAAAGCATTAGAGATTGCCCGTGAAGCAGGCTTAGATTTAGTAGAAATCGCTCCTAACGTTGATCCGCCGGTTTGTAAAGTGATAGATTATGGTAAGTTTCTTTACGAGTTAAAGAAAAAGGCCAAGGAAATAAAAGCGAAAGCTGCAAAGGTTGTAGTAAAGGATATTCGTTTCGGACCACATACTGATGAGCATGATTACAATTTTAAAAAGAATCACGCTATCAAGTTTTTAAAAGACGGATGTAAAGTAAAAGCAATTGTAATGTTCCGCGGACGTGAGATTGTGTTTAAAGAACAAGGCGAATTATTGTTATTACGTTTTGCAAATGAATTAGAGGAGTTTGGTAAGGCAGAACAATTGCCGGTGTTAGAAGGAAAGAAAATGCAAATGGTAATTGCGCCAAAGAAAAAGTAAGTACTAATAAATAAATATAAAAAGAGAAAATGCCAAAAATGAAAACAAATTCCAGTGCTAAAAAGCGTTTCGCTTTCACTGGAACCGGTAAGATTAAAAGGAAGAAGGCTTTCAAAAACCACATCCTTACCAAGAAAGAAAAAGACCGTAAACGCGGTTTAGGTAAGATGGCGATTGTAAGTAAAGAAGACTTAGGTAACGTAAAAATGTTACTTTGCTTAGGTAAATAATCCAATTAAAATTATCGAGATCGGTTAATTAAAAAAACAAATGTTTAACCCGGATTTCAGTCAATAAGCTCAGAAAAACTGACACTGAATTCCAAAGTAAAAAAGAAAAGAAAATGCCACGTTCAGTCAATCACGAAGCCAGCAGGGCTCGCAGAAAAAAAATCCTAAACCTTACAAAAGGTTATTGGGGAGCAAGAGGTAATGTATGGACCATTGCTAAAAACACATTAGAAAAAGGTTTAATCTACGCTTACCGCGATCGTAAAGATAAAAAGCGCACTATGCGCGGTTTATGGATTCAGCGTATTAATGCCGGTGTTCGCGAACACGGTATGAGCTACTCTGAGTTTATCGGTAAATTAAATGCTAAAGGTTTAAAGTTAAATCGTAAGGTTTTAGCTGATTTAGCAATGAATCACCCGGAAGCTTTTAAAGCTGTAGTTAACTCAGTAAAATAATTTCACTATTTATTGGTACAAAAAGACCCCGACAGAAATGCCGGGGTTTTTTATTGATTTATAATTTGATTCCAATCACCAACAAGTCATCTACTTGTTCAAAATCTCCCATCCAGTTGATGATGTTTTCGCGCACCATTTTTTCTTGCTGATGCATCGGTAAATGGTTAATGCTAAGTAAATAGTTTTTGAAATTTTTACTCATGTATTTTTTACCGTCGCGGCCGCCAAATTGATCAGGATAACCGTCACTTGTAAGATACAATGAATCGCCTTCTTTCAACTTTAACACAGAGGCTTCATACTTAAAATTAAATTCCGTAAAGCTGGCAATACTTGCTTTTGTTGGTTTTAGTTCCTTTACTTCAGAATCTCCCGCTTCAATAATCCAGAGTTGGCGATTAGCGCCCGCATAAACAACTTCTTTGGTTTTTACATTTACTTTTATCAAACAAATTTCCATTCCGTCTTTGCTCTTTCCTTCACTTTGCTGACGTAATGTTTCTTTAATGCTGTTATTAGCTAAATAAAGAATTTTATCCGGCTGAGTAGATTCTCTTGTCGCGTCATTAAGTTTGTCCGAACAAATCATGCTCATAAATCCACCCGGTACGCCATGTCCGGTGCAATCGGCACATGCAATTAAAAATTCATCGGCGTTTATTTGTTTAAACCAATAAAAATCACCGCTTACAATATCTTTAGGCTTAAAGAAGATAAATAACTCTTTCCAAACTTTTTTAATTTCATTAATACTTGGCAAGATGGAATCTTGTATACCCTTAGCGTAATTGATACTATCGGTGATTTCTCGGTTTTTATGTTCAATCAATAATTTTTGCGCATTGATTTCTTTGGTTCTGTCGGTAATGATATTTTCGAGTTTAATATTTTGCTCACGCAAGCGCTTAAGATTAAGTTTTATTATGAGATAAATTAACGCGATTAGAGCGAGTATGTAAATGGTATAAGCCCACCAGGTACGATACCATGGCGGAAGAATCTGAAAATTTATTTTTATTTCTTGCCCTTCAATTCCCAAAATATTTTTCGATTTCACAATGAAAGTATAGTCACCTTCATGTAAATATTCTAAAATGATTTTTTTATTGTTTGAAAAGGCGCTGAATCCTGTATCGCGACCAACTAAGTAATATGAAAACAATAATTCGTTTTTGTCAATGTAATCAGAAGCGCCTAAACGAATCTCAATAGAGCTGTTATAACTTAACTGAACAGTATTAAGTTGAGTGAGTGGGTGAATGTTAAAGAAATGCAGAGTAGTGTCAGTGCCGAAGTTTAAATTATTAATAAATGTATTTAATCCGTATGATTTTGGTTTAATGCTAAGGTCATAGCAATATAAGCCATTGTTTGTTCCGATATAAATCAATGAATCACCTACACAAAATGATTTGGTATCAGATTCTTTAATACGCGAAAGTTGTGTGGGTTTAATCTTGAATTCATTACCCTTAAGCTCAAGACACATTAATGCTTCAGGTGCTTTTGGATCTGTTTTTAATTTTGCGGTCAACCATAATTCCTTGTCAATAGAAGCAGTTCTTGATATGCTGAATGTTTTGTTTAATCGTAATAAGCGTTCGTCAGGTTTTACGGTTATCGATTCGTTTTTGTTTGATATAGCGTAAATACCGGCATCTGTTACCACTAAAATTTCTTTGCCGTATTTAAACACATAATTTTCATTCAGACTAGGTAAGCCATTTTCCCTGGAGAGTAGTTTTAACTCAGACTTTTTTAAATTTTCATAATAAATTCCGTTTAAGGTAGTGCCCATGTACACATTGTCGTTATCTCCTTCAATTGTTCTGATATCTCCGTTGATTTCAAAGTTTTCATTAATGCTTTTAAATTTCTTTTGTTCAATCGTACCTCTTACAAATCCGGTTTCGGTGCCCAAATAAAGCGATTGAGTTGGCGAATGATAATAAATGGCATGAATAGCACTGGGTGTTTCATAAATTAAATCAAATGTTTTTCCATTATAGATATACAGTCCGTAATTAGTTCCGGCCAGTAAAAAATCATTCAGTTTGTATAAGCACCAGGAGGCTTCGGTTATATTGGTGTTTTCAAATTTTTGAGTAGAATTATTGTATGACAACAATCCTTTATCCGTAGCTAAAAATGCGCCGTCATTAAAAAATTCACATGATTCGATAGTGCCGATGATGCCTTCACTTTTTGTAAAACGTGTAATCGGACTATTAAACTCAATTAAACTAATACCCTTTGCAAGTGCCAGCCAAATGTGCCCTTGATTGTCATTGTAAATGTAGTTTACGCCATCGTCTTGTAGTGTGTTTCCGGTATTGATTTGATTAATCGGGTTGAAATTTTTATCTGTAATGAGCAAACCTCCACTTACAGAGCCAAATGCGAAATAGGAATTACCAATGGATTCTGCACAGTAAACTGTTTTTTCTGATAACCATGAATTGAGAGGAGAGTTGATCTTTTCAACGGTAGATAATTCAGGTAATACCTTATTGAAATTAAATTTGTATAGTGATTGTGGCGTTACAATATAATGGCAATTTTCGCCTTTGATAATTGCACGAACCGGATTCGCGTTATCTGCAAAAATATCTCCACCTTTCAGTAAAGTAAATTCGTTGCCGGCGGAAAGAATTTTTAATCCAACACCTTTTTCACGTAATATAAATTTATCTTCAATTTTAAAGAAAGTATGAAATCCTTCCTCTCCCGGAAAAATTGATTTTATGCTTTTGTAATTGTAGTCTAATATAACCTGGTTACTGCAAAAATAAACATGCCCTTTAAGAGTGATGATTGACCAAAAACGACCGAGATTTTTTATGGAATCTTTGTATAAATTTTTTAGCGACTCAAACTTGAATGCTCCGTTTTTGTTTTGAATGATTTTTCCGAAATCACCATCTCCGGCAATAAAAATATCTTCATTGGCATCTTTTCCGAGCGATAAACATAAAAATGGTAAACCATACTTATCCCATTCGGCACCGTTATTAACCAAAAAACCATCATTATTAGCAACAAAAACTCTACCATACATATCCTGTAGTATGCTGCGGTTTTGATCGGCTGCCTGATATTGCGACGGAAGATAATTATGTATGAAATAATTGCCTTTTTGTGCGTTAACCGTAAAGCCTGCAATCCATAGGAAAACGAATATTTTGAGTCTTGAAAAGTGAAGCATCTGCAATGAAGTATAAAAATAGATTTATTTTTTATAAAACGCTTCAAATGTTAAAATAACTTGTTAAGAATGTGAAATTTTACTCTTGCTTACAACGTATTTTTTATTAATTTTAATTATCAAAACTATACCCAAATGAAAAAAATATTACGCGTTCTTTTATCAATTTTATTTGTTAATCAACTGAATGCTCAATCCATTCCAAACGGTGGATTCGAGAGTTGGTCATCCACAACATATGAAAACCCTAACGGATTTCAAACCTCAAATCTTGAAATGAAAAATGGTTATCAGTTAGGAGTTAATGCCGTAAAAACTACCGATGCTCAAGCAGGTAATTTCGCCATAAAGCTTACAACCACGGCAGGGTTTTCAAATCCTAATTTTGCATATTTCGCGAATGGTAATCCAGGTGGATCAGGGGCAAGCGGAGGAATTCCTTATTCTCAAAAACCAACCGGTGTTCGTTTATATTATAAAAGTAATATTGTCGGAAACGATACTGCTTTGATAATGGTGATGTTTAAAAAAGCCGGAAGTTACATAGGACAATATTTATATAAGATATCAGCTTCGCAAAGCAATTATACTTTATTTAATCCAATCTTCACACCATCTTTAACTGTTGCGCCTGACACATTTATAGTGGCCGCCGCATCCAGTAACGCGTTTTTAAATTCTGGTTTTCAAATTGGTAATTCATTGCAAATTGATAATATTTCTTTTACCGGAGTTGTAACGCAACCCGCTAATTTTAATGGAAGTTTTGAAAACTGGACTTCATATCAATCTAATAAATTAAATGGTTGGTTTATGAGTTCTTCGGGGTCTTTTCAAAGAACAACTGATGCCTATTCCGGCAATTACGCATTGGAGTTACAGAGTATTGGTGCATCATTCTCCAATGGTCAAATGACACCAGGTCGTGCGCAAACCGGCACACCAACGCAATCGAATACAATTGGAGGACATCCTTACACAAACCAAATAGATACCTTAGTGTTTTACTACAAATATTTACCGGCTACACCAATGGACAGTGCGCGTATTAGTGTAACTTTCAAAAAGAATAATGTGCCTGTTGGAGGTTATGCGAATCTTATCGGTATTTCAGCTTCGTATAAAAAAGTTTCTATTCCGCATAATATTGCCGTTCCTTTAGATTCTGTGATGATAACCATTGAATCATCAAAATGGCCGATGCATGGATCTTATATCGGCTCAGATTTAAAAATAGATAACCTATATTTTGCTTCACAACGAATCCCTATTTCAGATTGTACAGTTCCTTTAACAGGTTGTGTTGGAGAGTCGGTGCAATTAATTGATGTTTCCGCTAATATGCCAAATGCCTGGGGTTGGATTATGCCGGGTGGAACTCCGGGCAGTTCAACTTCTCAACATCCAACCGTTATCTACAACACACCGGGTACTAAAACAATTACCATGATTTCCAGTAACCAATACGGATCAGGTATGCCAATTTCAAAAACTATTACCATTAATCCGGTTCCAAATGTGAGTGTAACATCTACCATCACGGCTTGTGGCGGAAGTAATATTGTTTTAACCGCTAGCGGTGCTACTACATATACCTGGAGTTTCGGAGCTACAACAGCAACCATTGCCTCTTCACCAAGCGTGACTACGGTTTATACGGTTACAGGTGCAACTAACGGTTGTACTAATACGGCAGTTGGAGTAGCATGGGTGCCGCAAACTCCAAAACCGGATATTTGCATGGTAACTGTAGATAGTTTAAATCAATATAATGAGATTTATTGGGATAAAACACAGTATCCTAACTTAGACTCCATGATTATTTATCGCGAAGTGATTTCTAATAACTATAAACGAATTGGCGCTGTTTCTAAAAATGCGTTGAGTATGTGGGTTGATACAGCAAGAAGCGTTGGTCCGTCTAACGGCGATCCTAATATTTCAACTTACCGTTATAAAATTCAGGTTCGTGATACGTGCGGGAATTATGGACCGAAAAGTAATTGGCATAATACTGTTTATTTTACGCATACAGGAAGTACATTTATCTGGACCAATAATTACATGATTGAAGGTCCTACGAACCCGGTACAAACTTATAGTTTATTGGTTTGTGTGAATCCAACAGTTTCTCCAACTTATTCGTTGGTTGGAACAACCACAGGAAATCAAAGCACATTAAATGATCCGTTTTATCATTTGTATTCTGCCACTGCCGATTGGCGCGTGGAAGCTGATTTAGGATATGTTTGTACGGCCACCCAAAAAATTATGGCAAGTAAATCCGCTACACGTTCACGTAGTAATATTCAGAATAATCGAATGATTGGCGTGAAGGAAAATGATTTAGCCACTGTTAGGATTTATCCAAACCCTACAAAAGATGTTGCACTTATACAACTGTTGCCAAGTAATGAAGCTATTCAAATTGAAGTTCACGATGTTTTAGGCAGATTGGTTCAATCCGATAAAATGGAAGCGGGCTTAAGCATGAAGGCTATAAATGTTTCGCAATTGACCAATGGAGTTTATACAATTCGTTTAGCGGGTTCTAATGCCACTAAGGTTGTGAAACTGGTTAAGGAATAATTATTTTTTACCTGAGTATATAAAAGCCCCTTTACACGGGGCTTTTTTTATGTGCAATATCACCTCCAAAATTTCACGAAAGATTAGTAAATTTACAGCATGCCCAAAATTACCATAGCCATTGATGGTTATTCCAGTTGTGGAAAGAGTACAATTGCAAAAGCATTAGCTCAGCGCTTAAATTATTCTTATATCGATACAGGTGCTATGTATAGGGCAGTAACTTTATACGCGCTCCGTCATGGATTAATTGATGCTAAAAGAAATATTGATAACGAAGCTTTAATCAAGGCACTTAAAAAAATAAAAGTTGATTTTAAGTTTAATACTCAATCGAAGGTTTCTGAAACTTTTTTAAATGATGAAAATGTAGAGCATGATATTCGGACCATGGAGGTTTCTGATAATGTGAGTAAAGTGAGTACGATTCATGAGGTGCGTGAAAAAATGGTGGCTCTACAACGTGAGATGGGAAAGAATAAGGGAGTAATTCTGGATGGTCGTGATATTGGTACAAATGTTTTTCCAAATGCCGAATTAAAATTATTCATGACAGCAGATAACGATATCCGTGCTCAGCGCCGTTTGGATGAATACAGTAGCAAAGGACAATATTTTACTTTGGAAGAAGTTAAATTGAACCTAAATAAACGTGATTACGAGGATACACACCGTAAAGAAAATCCTCTTACAAAAGCCAAGGATGCCATCGTCCTTGATAATACCGATTTAAATAAGGAACAGCAGTTAGAGTTTGTTCTCAAGTTAATTGCGGATATGCAGTTAACTAAAGATACTGTAGCTTAACTATTCAATCACCATTTTTCCTTGCTTTACAATTTTATTTTTCTGTTCAATTGAATAAAGATAAACGCCTTTTGTGATTTCGGTTTTAATACGATTCTCACCACGGTTTATTTTTTCTTTGTGAACCATCTGCCCCAATAAATTATATAAAACAAATTCAGCTTCTTCAAATGTAGAGCTCACATTAAAGCCTCCATTATTCGGATTTGGATATATCGCCTGATTCCATTCAGTGTCTTTTATCGAAGCAATTCCTGTACATGCTGATACACTTTGTGTAAGTACAGCAGTATTTGTACATCCACTTGTGTCAGTTCCGGTTACGGTATAAGTTGTTGTAACGCTCGGCGAAATGGCAATTACCGAACCAGTCGCGCTTGTATTCCATGCGTAAGTAAAAGCGCCATTAGCTGTAAGAGATACGGTTGAGCCTGCACAGATTAATGGGTTATCTGTGAAAATGGAAACAGTGGGAGTTGGGTTAATTGTTAGAGTAATTGGTGTTTGTCCTGTACAAGAAGAATTTTCAATGTAAAAAGTTTCAGTAGTAGATGCTCCGCTAACGGTAAATACCGGAGTTGCAAAAGCACTACCACTCGCTACAGCTACTGTAGATGTAGAGCTATACCAATTAATAGTTCCTGTAGTAGTGCTGGCAGCCGTTAGTGTTATGGAATTACCACTGCATAAAGATAAAGAGTTAGAAGCGTTTAAAAGTACGGGCGTACAAGGCGGACCAAACCTCCAAAGGTCATTCATGTTGTTTTGACTAGCACTAACTGCACTAAACCCGAGTCCGCCGAAAAGCCAAAAATAACCGTTAGTTGGCTTCCACCAAGTATTATAATATCGTGCACCCGGTGTTGTAAAAGGTGCAGGAATTGTCATAGCACCATAAATTCCGTTGGCGTTGGTGCTGTTCATTCCATGTTCCCAACTCCATTCGTCGGTAAAAATGTTATATCGAAACATATCGTTTAACCTTCCGGGTACTACACTATTCGCATATCCGGTTCCTCCAAACAACCATAGATTCCCTGTATTGTCTACCCAATCTGCAGCTCCAAATCTTCCACCCGGGGCAGTAGTTGGAGAAAAACTGTTTTTTGTGCCGTAATTTCCTTGTTGATTAACAAGATTTGTTCCTTGCTTCCACGTCCATGTATCAGTAGATATATTGTATTTCCATAAATCATTTAAGTAACCTTGAGTGCCGGAGGCAGGAAACCCACCACCACCATAAAGCCAAATATTTCCGTTGTTTTCAAACCAGCAGGCAGGGAATTCTCGACCACCAGGATTATTGCTTATAGAAGCAATTCCTTTAGTGCCATAATTTCCATATTGATTAATTACATTTGTTCCACTTACCCAAGCCCATTGATTTGTTGCAATGTTATATTTCCATAAGTCATTACAATTTCCGTTAATTGTTGTGGATGCTAATCCATATCCACCAAACAACCAAAGATTTCCTGATCCATCAATACATTTACCTGATCCATGTCTTGCTCCCGGAGTATTAGTAGAGGAAAATACATTCTTTGTGCCGTAATTTGAGGGGTCATCAATAATATTAGTACCGTGCATCCAGGTCCACTCATTAGTTGTTGGATTGTATCGCCATAAATCATTTAAACCGCCAATGCCTCCTGCCGCGGGAAATCCTTCACCACCAAACATCCAAAAATTCCCACTGGCATCCGTCCAATACATCATGAACTCACGCGCACCCGGCATATTCGTTGTGGAAGGAACACCAAGAGTTCCATAAATGCCATTTTGATTGGGTAAATTAGTTCCACCCATCCATGTCCAGTTACCTGTGCTTATAGTGTATATCCATAAATCATTTAACCAGCATAAAACTGTATTTGTTGTTACGCCCTCGCCGCCAAATAACCATAAATCACCATTGTTATCCACCCAAGTTGCAGCACCATGTCGCGCGCCGGGATTGTTGGAGGGAGAGGCAACACCCATGGTGCCATAGATTCCGGGTTTCGTTAAAGTATCTGTGCCTTTCATCCAAGTCCATTCTTGAGCTTGAATACTTTTTGAAATAAATAGTATCGATAGGAAAAAAATAAGTTTTTTCATTTGAATAAAGCTTTATCCAAATTTAGTAAAAATGAGAAAATAAACAAGTAAAATTAAAGGTGAATGATTGAGTAGGTGGATACAACGAATAATCCGGCAGTTTCAGTTCGCAATCGGTTTGGTCCTAATGAAATTTCAGAGAATCCTTCTGTTTTGGCTAAGTTGATTTCTTCTTGTGTAAAATCTCCTTCCGGACCAATCAACACCAGGCTTTTTCGATTGGTTAATTCAAAATCTTTGAGCGTTTTTTTATGATTCTCTTCGCAATGCGCTATAAATTTCAAATCAGCGTCTGATTTAATCACGTCATTAAAATTTGTTAGGCCGTTTATTTTTGGAATGTAGGCTTGCAGACTTTGTTTAACAGCACTCTCCGCTATTTTAATTAAGCGCTCTTCTTTAATAACAGTTCGTTCTGAATTTTTGCAGCGAACAAAAGTAATTTCATCAATACCGGTTTCAACAGCTTTCTCTACCATCCATTCCATGCGGTCGATGTTTTTGGTAGGAGCAATAGCAAGATGTAAATAATACGGATGCTTATTTTGTTGTTTTGGTCCTGATTGAATAGTAGCAATAGATTTTTTTTCATTCAACACTGATAATGTTCCCTCATAAAAATTTCCTAAACCATCAATGAGATGAATAGATTCTCCGGCTTTCATTCGTAGCACTTTGGTACAATGCCAGGATTCTTCGGGTGTCAGTTCGGCTAGTTGACCGTTAATATGTGCAATGAAAATATTCATGTCAACAAATTTATGCTAAATTTTGACTCAGCTCGCAAACATTCGTAAATTAGTTCTCGTATTCTCTCTATGTTTATTCACACCGGCAGTCAACGAACATTTAAGCACAATCTTCAGATTGCGTCGATTTTGTCGTTTGTAGCAGGCTTGGTTAATGTAACCGGTTTTTTATCCGTTGCCCAATTAACAACGAATGTTACAGGACATTTTGCGTTTTTTGTGGATGAGGTTTTTAAATTGAATTTTGCGAAGAGTTTTGTATACTTCCTATATATCTTTTTTTTCTTTTTGGGTTCATTCGTATCCAGTTTTGTAATCGAATGGAGTTTTAAAAACAAATACAACAAGAGTAATCTGATTCCGGCAATTACCGAAATTTTAATTTTATTTGCGATTCCACTGCTTGAAGGTAAAATGGTGAGTAGTTATCCTGATGTTATTGCTTGTAGTTTATTATTTGCAATGGGCTTACAAAATTCTTTTGTTACAACAATATCCAATGCCTCAGTAAGAACAACACATCTTACCGGTTTGTTTACTGATTTGGGAATAGAATTATCTCAGTTGTTTTTTTATAAATCAACCGAGCAGAGAAGAAAATTATTTTCTTCCATAAAACTTCGCCTAGCAATTATTAGTTTCTTTTTTGTAGGTGGATTAACAGGTGGTGTTTTTTATAATGCAGCCGGTATTAATTTATTATATTTAGGAGGAACTGTATTAATCGTTGGATTGCTTTACGATTATTTAAGTTCGGAAAAGAATAAGTAATTGTTCCTTTAGTTTAATTGAATTGTTAAATTTGATTGATAGAATTGAATCTGGTTTCCAAAATATCTGAATTAACGCATTTAAGTAATGAAGCGGCCGATTGGTTAAATGATAATCTCGTTGAACTTTCATTTAAAAAGAATGAAGAGGTATTACGTTCCGGTAAAGTTTGTAATCATCTGTTCTTTATTAAATCGGGAATGCTTTGCGGTTATTACTTATTAGAGAGTAAAGAAATTTGCAATTGGTTAGCTATTGAGGGTGATTTTGGAACCAGTTATTACAGTTTTATTTCACGCCAACCTTCTTATGAATCTATACAAAGTGTGGAAGAAACCACCGTGCAGGCAATTAGTTTTGAAAAAATAAACGAGTTGTATAATTTATTTCCGGAAACAGAGAGGGCAGGACGTTTAATTTTAGAGGAGTATTATTCTCGTTTGGAAGAACGTTTGATTTCCGTGCAGTTTAAATCGGCGAAAGAGCGTTATCAGTCACTTTTTAAAAACCGTCCCGAATTAATTAAGCGCGCACCTTTAGGAAGAATAGCCTCTTATTTGGGAATTACACAAGAAACTTTAAGTAGAATTAGAGCAGAGGTATAAAAAAAGGGAAGCAACGCTTCCCTTTTTGTAAGAATTAGTTCTCGACTTCGCTCGAACTGACAATTATTTCAAGCTTCCAATCATATCTTCGGGACGAACCCACTGATCGAATTGCTCGTTGGTTAAATATCCTAATTCAATGGCAGCTTCACGTAAAGTTTTATTTCCTTTGTGTGCTGTTTTAGCAATCTTCGCTGCTTTTTCGTAACCAATGTGCGTATTTAAAGCAGTTACCAACATTAATGAATTTTCTAAATGTTTTTTAATCTCCGGTAAATTAGCTTCAATACCATCGGCGCATTTTTCAGTAAAGCTTACACAAGCATCACCAATTAAGCGTGCGCTTTGTAAAACATTGGCTGCAATTAATGGTTTAAATACATTTAATTCAAAATGTCCCATGCTTCCGCCAACACTTACTGCTACATCGTTTCCAATAACCTGAGCACAAACCATCGTTAAAGCCTCCGGTTGTGTTGGATTTACTTTACCCGGCATAATAGATGAACCCGGTTCGTTATCAGGAATGATAATTTCTCCAATACCACAACGCGGTCCGGATGATAACATACGGATGTCATTCGCTACTTTCATTAAAGCGACAGCACTGCGTTTTAAAGCACCGCTTAATTCAACCATCGCATCGTGAGCAGCTAATGCTTCGAATTTATTTGGAGCAGTCACAAAAGGTAATTTAGTTAACTCGGCAATTTTCTTAGCCACTAAAACATCGTAACCTTTTGGCGTATTTAATCCGGTTCCTACCGCTGTTCCGCCTAAGGCTAATTCTTTCACGGCTTCTAATGCATTTTTTAATGCACGAATGCTCATGTTGATTTGTTGAACGTATCCGCTAAATTCTTGTCCTAACGATAATGGAGTAGCGTCCATAAAGTGAGTACGACCTGTTTTGATAATGCTTTCGAATGCTTTTGCTTTCTTTTGTAAGCTGTCGCGTAAGCGTTCCATGCCAGGAATAGTAATTTCCACCACTTGTTTATAGGCCGCAATATGCATAGCCGTTGGATAAGTATCATTACTACTTTGTGATTTGTTCACATCATCATTCGGGTGTAATATTTTTGGTTCGTCGGTTAATTGTCCGCCATTCATTACGTGCGCACGATATGCAATTACTTCATTGGCGTTCATGTTACTTTGCGTACCTGATCCGGTTTGCCAAATTACCAATGGAAACTGCTCATCTAATTTACCTGCGATAATTTCGTCGCAAGCTTTAGATATTAATTCACATTTTTCTTTACTTAACACGCCTAATTCATGATTTGCTAAAGCGGCTGCTTTTTTCAAATACCCGAAAGCATAAATAATTTCTTTTGGCATGCTTGCCTCAGGACCAATTTTAAAATTGTTTCGGCTACGCTCTGTTTGTGCGCCCCAATATACATGAGCCGGTACTTTTACCTCGCCCATGGTGTCTTTTTCTATTCTATAATCCATAGTTGCTGTTTTCATAATTATGATCTTTTGAATGGGTGAATTTACTGTTTTTTAATATTAAATAGTTATTTGTTATTTAATTTAATGAGGATAAATTTATTATTACTAAATACCACATCAAGTGTTGGTGTTTGACGTGAAAAATAGGATTTTGAACTGTCGTCAGTCGCTTCAAGATTTACCAAAAAATAATCCGGTTTGAATTTTTCTATCTCTTTATCCATAACATTCTTAGCTGTCATTTCAACATTTACGTAAGTTTTGCGTCCTGTAAAATAAGTAAGCGCGCGAGGTTTACTAAACATGATGCTTGCGTCTTTTGGAATGTTCTCATTGATATATAAAAATGTTGCAGCAGCTTCGTAACTATATGGTCCTGGTAGAACGGTGTTGCCGGAAGAAAGAACTTGTAGTGATGGTTGTTTATAACAAAACAAGACCAAGATCCCCAAACTAGAAACTATGTAGTGCTTATATGGTACAATAACAAGCATAACGAACAATGCGTATGTCGCAAAAAACAAAATAAGTGGTATTACAGGTAATAGCATTCTAAATCCATAGTTGCTGTAATCATGAAGTAAAATTGAAATCAGATAAACACCAAAAAAGAATAGTAAAATGGTTGGTTTAAGAGGATTAGGTTTAAATATAAAAATTAAAATCCCAATTAAAGCTGAAAACACTATCCCATAGGAAACTACATAATTAAGAAACCCTTCATCATAGCAGGAGAAAAAATATTTTAATACAGAATAATTGTAATTGGCATTGACAGAAATGATTTCAAACAAGCTTTGTTTAACAGGGTTGGGATAATAGATAACCTTATGAGGAAATAAGAGGTAAAAGGCCCCGTAAAAAAAAATAGCTGAACCGGCAATCCATAAATCAGGTTTAATATGTTTTAAATCGTATTTTTTTTTACGATAATAGTTAATGCCTGTTTTATAAATCGTTTCGGAAATTAGGGCTATGAATAATACCCAACCAACTAATCGGATTTCAATCGCAAAGGCTAGAACAAAGCCCGTCAATAACAAAAACCAAATTTTTTTATTTTCCGACAGATAAAGTACAAAAAACAATAGTACAAAGGCTACGAACGGAAAGTCGCTCAAAATATCATTCTTAAATCCTAAACATAACGGATTATAGGCTATAATCATTGACAGTACTAATGCTGTCGGAAAATGAAACCATTTATTGAATAAAAGAAATGAAAAGTAAGCAATGCACAATAAAAAAAATGACATTAACAGATTAAGATTTTGAACATCAAATGATGTTAATGCAATAATAATAGGGAATCCGGGAGGATAAAAATTTGGACCAAGAACATAATTTGGATTCTCAACAAAATTGGTATAGGAGATTGGTCTTCCCTCTTTTATATTCTTTGCCTCTAAAAGATATTGAGCAAAATCGTCTCCCCAATCGTGTGTGTTTTTTATGTTAAAAAACAAAAGTGGCACTAGTAAAGCTATTACCACAATATGTTTTAACCATTCTTTCATTTAGTATGCTAATAATTGCACAATGGCCGACTCTACTTTGTCAGCGTTTGGCAACATGGTTCGTTCCAAAGTTGAATTAAGCGGAATGGCAGGAAGGTTTTCAGAACCGATCACTTTAACGGGAGCATCTAAATATTCAAAACAATTTTCGCTGATACGAGCTGCAATACTTTGCGCGAAGCCATTAAACACAGGCTCTTCGGTTAAAACTATGCAGCGTCCGTTTTTACGAACACTTTCAAAAATCATTTCTTCATCAACCGGGAAGATGGTTCTCAAATCAACAATTTCAACTTGACCTTTGAAATTTTTTGCTGCATTCTTCGCCCAGTAAACACCCATTCCATAAGTTATAACGGTTATCGCCTTACCACTTTCAGCTAAATCGTTATCCGATTGTTGAACATAACGACCTTTTCCAAATGGAATCACATAATCTTCATCCGGTTCAATGGTTTTAGCGTCTTCCGTACCTTTAATTTTACTCCAATACAAACCTTTATGTTCTAGCATAACCACAGGGTTTGGATCGTAATATGCGGATTTTAATAATCCTTTTAAGTCGGCACCTGTACTTGGATACGCAATTTTTATACCGCGAATATTCGCCAATACACTTTCAACAGAACTTGAATGATACGGTCCACCGCTGCCGTAAGCGCCAATTGGAACACGAAGTATCATGCTCACCGGCCATTTTCCATTGGTTAAATAACAAGAGCGGGCAACTTCCGTAAATAATTGATTTAAGCCTGGCCAAATATAATCTGCAAATTGCACCTCTACAATTGGCTTTAAACCTACAGCGCTCATACCAACAGTAGAGCCTACGATAAACGCTTCTTGTATTGGTGTGTTAAATACACGGTGATCTCCAAATTGCTGCGCTAAAGTAGCTGCCTCACGAAAAACACCGCCAAGTCGAGCGCCAACATCTTGTCCGTACAATAAACATTCCGGATGCTTAGCCATTAATTCACGGATGGCGAATAAAGCGCTGTCGACCATAACGGTCTTCTCCTTACCCACAGGTTCGCGTTGTCCTTTTTCTTCTGTAATTGGTGTAGGAGCAAATTCGTGCAATAATAAATCTTCCGGTTGCGGATCTTCGGCCGCTAAAGCTTTATGATAATCAGCCTCAACAAGTAATCGGGCTTCTGTTTCTATTTTTCTTAAATCTTGTTCGTCAACACCGGCCACCAACAATTGATTTCTTAAACGAGGAAGCGGATCACGTTTTGCTGCTTCTTCCAAATCATCGCGGTACCATTCTTTACGCACACCGGATGTGTGGTGATTTAATAATGGAACTTTAGCGTGTATAAGCATTGGTCGGCGTTCCTTACGGATGATGTCTAAACATTCTTTTACCGTATTGAACGATTGTGAAAAGTCTGTACCATCAATGGTACGTGTTTCTAATCCTTTAAAACCTTTAGCATATTCTGTAATATCCTGCGCACGAATCTCCTTTGCATTAGCTGAGATATCCCATTCATTATCCTGAACAAAATACAAAATCGGTAATTTTTTCAGTACCGCCATTTGGAATGCTTCGGCAATTTCTCCTTCTGTACAGGAAGCATCGCCTAATGAACAAACCGCCAATGGATTTTGTCCTTTGTAATCTTTAGCCATTTTGTTTTTCTCGAGATACTGTAAGCCCATCGCTATTCCTGTTGTTGGAATAGCCTGCATACCGGTAGCGCTGGATTGATGCGGAATTTTCGGCATGTTATCGCGACGTAAACTCGGGTGGGAGTAATACGTTCTTCCTCCCGAAAACGGATCGTCACGCTTGGCTAATAGTTGGAGCATTAGTTCATAAGGCTCCATACCTATGGCGAGTAAAATACTGTCATCGCGGTAATAGGCGCTCAGGAAATCCTGCGGTAACAACTGTAAGCCTAATGCAATTTGCACAGCTTCATGTCCGCGTGAAGTCGCATGAACATATTTTGCGGTTATTTCTTTATTGGCTTCGTATAATTCACTTAAGCTTTTGGCAGTGCACATAAGCTTATAAGCCTTAAATAAAATATCTGTGGTAATTTTTGTTTTCACAGTGGGTGATTCGAGGATGGTTGCCATTGTTAATATACAAGCCTTAAATATAAGAATTTATTTACTTTTTGTTCAGATGGAAAAGCCAAATTTATTGCGGGAAATCTCCCATTTGTTAACAATACAATGTATAAAATAAACAATCCTTCGAGGTTAGCGACGCTTAATAATGAAATAACTTCAAAATGTGATTAAGTATTTTAAAATAGTTCTGTTAATTGCCGTAGGAAGTTGGCTAATTGCTTGTCATTCTAAAAGCAAAACAAAAAGTACATCTGGTGAAAAACCAAAAACGGAAACGAATGTTTCGTCCTCAAAAATGAAGAATGTAGCCGATTTGCTTGGTGTAAAGGAGTCGGAAATTAAGAATGAAGATTTGTATAAATTCATTGCGGCCTGGTATGGCACCCCTTATAAGTACGGAGGCTGTGATATAAAAGGAACCGATTGCTCGTGTTTAACCATTAATCTATATCAGAAAGTATTTAAGAAAAATTTACCCCGTACAGCCGATGAAATGATGAAGATGTGTGATAAGTTGAGTTCCTCGAAAGTGGAGGAGGGTGACATGGTATTCTTTAAAATTGAAAGTAAGCATGTTACTCACGTAGGAGTCTATTTGAAAAATAATAAGTTTATACATGCCTCTACAAAGAAAGGAGTGATGATAAGTGATTTAAATGAACCGTATTTCAAGAAATACTTTTACACATTTGGCCGGTTAAAATAGATTGGAAGGATTGCAGTTAAAAATATTCACGCGATTAAAGCTAATTAAGTCTGTTCTTGCTTTGGGGTTATTATTTTCCATTTTATTTTCTCATAATTTATGGGCCGGACAAAGATGGTTTCCAACTTGTTCTTTAATTCAGGATTTTTATGTAGCCCCTCCTTATGATTACATTTTATTTGGTCTCGAAATTGTTCTTTTGTTGTTGTTGCTTATTGCGCCGCAAACAAGGCTGTATATATTTTTAGTATTAGTATTGCATATAGTTTGGATTTTACTGGATCAAAATCGCTTACAACCTTGGTTCTACATTTACAGTATAATGCTTCTAGTTTTGTTTTTTTATAACTGGCGAATAGATAATGTAAACAATTACTATTCTTTTTTTATAATCCTTCAAATATGTTTAGCGGCTGTATATGTTTATAGTGGACTTCAGAAATTAAATCCTGCTTTTATTCAAGAAACTTATCCTTGGTTTATCAAACCTTTACAAGCTGTTTTTAGTGAGCGTCAAATGATTTCGTTAAATAAAACAGGGTATGTTATTCCATTTTACGAAATTGCTTTAGGACTTATGTTACTCATTAAACCTATACGTTATATCGCAATACCAATGACAATTTGTTTGCATTTGGCAATCGTTATTTTAATGGGTCCGCTTGGTAATAATTATAATTCGGTGGTATGGCCCTGGAATATTTTCATGATTCTTTTAGTGATATTGCTCTTTTCGGGTAAAACAACCGAGCGGTATTTTGCCATTTCACATTTATTTAAGTTGCCGGTATTTTATTTGGTGCTTGTATTGTTTTGGATAATGCCGGCATTCAATTTATTTAACAAGTGGGAAACCTATTTATCTTTTTCGCTTTATTCAGGCAACAATCACGATGGCAAAATTATTTTGAGTAATAAAGCTTATGAAAATTTACCTTTATACATAAAGCATTATGTGAAAAGAGAAAGTGATATATATATATTATATCCTAAAAGATGGTGTTTAGAGGAGTTAAATGCACCCATGTATCCTGAGCGCCGCATCTTTGATAAAGTAACATACCATTTGCAAAAGCTCACATCAACCTCTGCCGAGGATGTAAAACTTGTTTATATCGAGAAGCAAAAAATCTTTGCAGGCCAACCGTAGCTTGGTATATTTGTCCTTTAATTTATTCTTATGAAAAATATTTTATACGCGGTGATAGCCGTATTAGCATTGTGTATTGGTGTGCTGTTTTATCAGGTACAAGATTTAAAAGCAAAAGTTTCCGGTGATGTAAAGCCGAAGGGAAATGTAGAAACTGTAAAAAAGCCGGTTGTGATGGATGCTTCATCAGAAAAATTGCCTGAAGCCAGAATCGCTTTTGTAAATATTGATACGCTGAATGAGAACTATCTTTTTATAAGCGATTACGTAAAAGTTTTAAAAAATAAACGTCTGGCTTTAGAATCGCAATTGGAAAGTTTGAGTATTAAATTCCAACAGGATTATGAATCGGCGCAGCAATCCGCGCAGTCAGGAATTATGCCTCCGGCCGAATTGGAAAATAAAAAACGCGACCTAGAGAGACAGCAAAGAGAACTCGAAAATAAGCAAATTCAAATGGATAAATTGGCGATTGAGATGCAAGAAAAAAATGAGGAATTACAACAGCAGGTTAAAGATTTTTTAATTCGTTTTAATGATGGGAAGTACGATTATATCATGGCATATACGAATACAGTACCTACAATTTTATTGGCCAATCCTAAGTTAGAGATTACCGCTCAAGTATTAGATGCGCTTAATACGGAATATAAAAATAAGAAATCAGGTAAATAATTATCATGTCGAAATTATACGAAAAAATTAAGTCAGTGGAAGAGTTCCACGATGTTTTCCAAATAGGAAATGCTAAGAGCATTACTTTAATCAGTGAACGTGATTACACTTTGCGTTATAATCTTATTAAGGAAGAAAACGAAGAATATTTGGAGGCTTGTAAAAATGGAGATATACACGAGATAGCCGACGCCTTGGGCGATCAATTATATATTTTGTTTGGCACCATTTTAAAACATGGACTCCAGCATAAAATCGAAGAAGTGTATGACGAAATTCATAGAAGTAATATGAGTAAGTTGGATGAAAAGGGTCAGCCCATCTTTAGAGAAGACGGTAAAATTTTAAAAAGCAATTTGTATTTTAAACCCAATATTAAATCGGTTTTGGACGCAGAATAAATCCTGTTTTTTGCCCTATAAATGCCCTTAAAATAGCGACCAATTTGGTCGCTATTTTTATTTGTTAAAGTTGTAATTGATTGTTTTTCAACATACTGAGCCTTTTGTCTTTATGCGTTTATTTAGTATCTTTAATAAATTTTTAAAGAATGAGATATCATATACTTTTAACCTTCGTTTTCATTTCATTTTTTGTAAAGTCACAAGCACCGCAGTCTATAAATTATCAGGCCATCGCGCGTGACGCGGGTGGTAATATTGTTACAACATCTATTGGAATTAAATTTCAGATCTATCAGGGTAGTGTTGGAGGAACTTTAGTTTATGAGGAAACTAATACAGCAACACCAAGTAGTGCCGGTGTTTTTAATGTTGGAATCGGATTAGGTGTTCCTGTTGTAGGTAATTTTTCAACTATTGCATGGGGAAGCGGCCCGTATTTTTTGCAAGTTAGTATCGACCCGACCGGAGGAACATCCTACTCAACTGTTGGTTCAGCACAGCTAGTCTCTGTTCCATATGCTTTATTTGCCGAGAAAGCCGGAAATGCCACCAATTATTCAGCAGGAAACGGAATATCTATTTCATCAGGTAGTATTACAAACTCGGCACCTGATCAAACGGTTACCTTAAATGCCGCAGGTATAACAACCGTTAGTGGAACCTATCCTAGTTATACAGTTAATGTTGATTCGCCAAAATTGAATTATAACACCGGTACAAGTGAATTAACAATTACTCAGGGAGGAACTTCATCAACAGCTACACTTTCCGGCTCCGGTAGTAATACAGTGAGTATGATAGGAACCGGCATCGCAAACGTTTCACCCGCAGGGGCAGGAAGCAGTTTTACTGTAAACGTGCAATCACCGGTAATAACCGGACAAGGAGCAACTATGGTAATGGGCACTTGGCCTAATTTCACCATTACGTCAACTAGTACGACTTATTCGGCCGGTGCTGGAATTTCAATTGCTTCGGGTTCTATCATTAACACAGCACCTAATCAAACAGTATCCATTACAGGTGCAGGTTCAACAACTGTTACCGGAACCTACCCGAACTTTACAATAGCAGCTCCTTTACCAACTGTAACACCTGCACCTAATTTTATCGGACAAGGAACTGCAACCGTTACAACAGCGGCAAATAATCATACGATTAACGTTGCTCCTGTTGGAATGAGCTTCACACCTGCGACCGGAATTTTAAGTTATTCTCCCGCACCGGGAGTTAATTCACTAAATATTAGTCCAAATGTTACGTTCACCAATAATGTTTTAACTGTAGGGTCTAACACCACAACAATTGGTGGAACCGGACTTTGGAGCAGACTAACCGCTACTGCGACTACACTCTCAAATACTTCTGATTATGTTGGAATAGGAACAACTTCTCCAACAGAAATATTACAGGTACAAAGTGGAGCGAATGCAGATATTTCAATCGTAGCCACCGGTTCTAATCGTGCAACTTTGAACCTTGGTTCAAATGTAAATCATTTTTTAGGAGGAATTAGTTACCATACAGGAACTAATAATATGTCATTTACCAGTAACAATATTCAGAATCGTTTATTCTTTGACCAAAGCGGAAGAACAGCCATAGGTTATACAACTACGGTTTCTGAATTAGATGTGAATGGTAGTTTGCGTTTAGGAGGAAGCCGTATATTTTTAGGAGCCGTAGGGGGTATTAATTCAGGTTATACCGGAATTTATGAATCAAGTAGTGATTTGAAATTCGCCGTATTTAGCTCAGGTGCCCCATCTAATGCACCTTTTGCAAGTGGAAACTCTTTAGATGCTGTGACTATCAAAAACACAACAGGAAATGTTGGTATTGGAACAACGTCCCCACAACAGAAGTTGGATTTAATTGGTTATTTAAGAATTGCTGCCGGTAATTTATCGGCCGATGAAGGTTGGTTGATTGCAACACCATCACCAGGCATTTCATTATTAAAAGCAGGAGGAAGAGGAACCACCGAAATGAGAATTGAACAACCCAATGTGGCTCCAATGGCATTTTATACTTCAGGAATCGACAGAATGCGGATTAGCTCTGGTGGTAGCGTTGGTATTGGAACCGGCACTAATACACCAAACGGTAAATTGGAAATTACAGACGCTTCAATGAATGGTTCTTCCTTATTAGTTACAAGTAATAATGCGGGTGCTATTGATGCCGGCGCTGCCATTTTTAATTCAACCGGACAAAGAAGTATTGGTAATAGTGCAGTTATTGTAAATAATCTTGTTACAAAGGCAGGAGGTTCAGGAAGTACTAAAATAGGATTACAAGTTAATTCAACCGGTTCTTGGGCACCAACAACGGGTCAGCCCAACGTGGGAATAAAAGTTTTAGCGACCGGTGCGGATTTAAATTATGCTTTGCAGTTACAAGATGGCTCTCAAGGTGCCGGCAAAGTGTTAACCTCTGACGCTGTCGGTAATGCAACTTGGAAAACTAATCAAATTGCTTTTTTTGCCGGAGCACACCCAACTAGTGGTACAAGCACGGCTTTGGCAAATAATACTACGCTTACACTTTTACTTAACTCAGGTGCATCTACTTTTGCTTTTAATCAAGGTGGTGCATATACAGCTGCGACAGGTCGTTTCACAGCTCCGATAGGTGGTGTATATCAGTTTAATGCAAATTTGGTATTTGCAGGGGGGACTTCTCCATTTTTTACAATTAAACTAAAGCATAGTTCAGGTGCTACTATTATTGAGCATAACGGATCTTTCAATAGTATTGCGGCTAACTGGTATTCCGGCAACCTGCATGCAAGTGTTCATCTTAATCCGGGAGAATATGTTTTTATTGAAGTAAGCACAGGTACAGGAGGTGGTTGCAGTATCTATCACGATAAGTCTTCTTTTAGCGGACATTTAGTTTATGCAGATTAGTTTTATGAAATTTAAATTATCCATATTATTTTTATTATTTGTGAGTTTGTCATTTTCACAAACTCCACAAGTCATAAATTATCAAGCCATCGCGCGGGATGCCGGTGGAAATATTGTCACCAATTCTATTGGGATTAAATTCCGAATTCTTCAAGGAAGCACCAGTGGCACTTTGGTGTATGAAGAAACGCATACTTCAACTCCGTCATCGGCCGGAATATTTAATGTAGGTATTGGGGCCGGTACGGTTGTTAGCGGAAATTTCTCGACCATTAATTGGCAAAACTCACCTTATTACTTAGAAGTAAATATCGATCCTGCAGGAGGTACAAGTTATTCTACAATCGGAACGACTCAATTGGTTTCTGTTCCTTACGCATTGTATGCCGAAAAAGCCGGTAATGCAACAAATTATTTGGCAGGAAACGGTATTTCAATTTCTTCAGGAAGTATTACTAATTCCGCCCCCGACCAAACTGTTACTCTTGCACCGGGAACGAATGTGAGTGTTAATGGAGCCTATCCAAACTTTACAGTTAATTCAACGCCTTCCTTAGCAATTACCGGAAACAGTTTAAGTATAAGTGGTGGTAATGGTGTCTTAATTCCAAGTAGTGGTACATTCGTTGCAACTCCCAATACGAGCATAACAACTACCGGGAACGCAACCGTAACAACAACGGGTACGAATACTTTTAACATTGCAGTTGCACCGCAAACATTAAGCTTATCTGCCGGTGTTTTGAGTATTTCAGGTGGAAATGCAGTGACATTACCAACTGCACCCATTACAACAATAACCGGCGGAGGTCTGGCAACAGTTACACCAACAACCGGTTCAAATTTTAATGTAACGGTTCCGGCACAAACATTATCCTTAGGAGGGAACATTCTTGGCATATCAGGTGGTAATTCCGTTACCTTACCTGCACCGCCGGCTCAAACAATAACAGGCTCAGGTATTGCTGTGGTTACCCCAACTGTAGGGAACAATATGAATATCAATGTACCCGCACCTTCATTCACAGGTACGAATGGTGTTACTGTTTCAGGTTCTTATCCCGCATTTTCAATGGGAATTAGTTCAACCGGCACTAGCACTGCATGGAATACCAATGGAAATACCGCAACCAATGGTTCTGTAAATTTTATTGGAACTACCGATGCACAACCTTTAAATTTCAGAACCAGTAATAGTACACGTGTATTCATTTCTCCAACAGGAGCTGTAGGTATTGGGAATATTGCGCCATCTGCACCTCTTGATGTCACAGGTAAGACAATCACTGATAGTATTCAGATTAGCGGTTCAGGTACTCCAACTACAGGAGCCGTTCTTGTATCGCGTGATAATATCGGAAATGCGAAGTGGTCGGCAGGCATAAGTTTTAGAGGTGAGTTTGCTCCTGCAACACCAATTGCCATTTCAACCGTAGTCCAATCCAATATCGGTAATACAGCAGGTGGTTATTCAAGTGGTGCAGTTTTTAATTATGCACCAACAGGTGGAATTTCTTTCTTAACCAGCGGCATGCGGTTTACAGTTCCTGAAACAGGTGTCTATTTTTTAGAGGCTTCATTAATGGTGGCCATTAACTCATCTGCCACAGGTAATAATTATGTTGCCCTTGAAATTTATAATTCAACAACCGCAACCATTTTATCACGAACTATGCAATCAAATCCTGATAATGCAAGCACAATGAATACAGTTTTGAAAACCGGCACCGCCTATACTCTTACAAAGAACGATATTATTATTTTGCGCGTAATGGGATCAACTGCCACAGCTGGAACAATTTCCAACGCGTATCCGCAAACGAATAAAATGGATTATTTCACCGGCTATTTATTAAGATAGAATGAAAAGAGTTTTACTATTACTAATTGTTTTTTTATCACTTGGTGTTTTTGCTCAAGCACCGCAGGTGATAAACTACCAAGCCATTGCTCGTGATGCTGGCGGAAATATTGTCACCAATTCAATCGGGATTAAATTCCGAATTCTTCAAGGAAGCACAAGTGGAACTTTAGTATATGAAGAAACGCATACAACGGCTCCTTCAACAGCCGGAGTTTTTAATGTTGGGATTGGTGCCGGATCGGTTGTAAGTGGTGCGTTTTCCGGAATACTTTGGCAAAACGGTCCATATTTTTTAGAGGTAAGCATAGATCCTGCGGGCGGAACCAGTTATTCTGTTGTGGGAACTACCCAATTGCTTTCGGTTCCTTATGCTTTGTATGCAGAGAAGGCGGGGAACTTAAACTTAAGTATCGGAAACGGTTTATCACTTACATCGGGTACATTAAGTAACTCCGCACCTAATCAAACTGTAAGCATCACTTCAGGATCGAACATTGCAGTTTCCGGCTCCTATCCTTCCTATACAATTTCTAGCACAGGATCGGCATCTACATCCGTTCCGAATACAAGTGTTACAGGTACAGGAATCGCAACTGTAACAGCAGCCGGAACAAACACATTTAATGTGGCTGTTCAAACGCCTAGTTTAGTTGGGGTAGGCTCGACAACCGTTAGTGGGGTATTTCCATCTTATACTATCAGCACTCCTGCATCAGGCGTTAGCGGCTGGTCAATATTAGGGAATGCAGGAACTACTGATGGTACCAACTTTGTGGGAACAACGGATAATCAGCCACTCAATTTGAGAGTAAATAATGTAAAGGCAGGACGTGTAGATACAATTGGAAGAACGCATTTAGGCTACAAGGCAGGATTATCCAATACGGATTTGGGTTCAACTGCTGTAGGATATCAAGCTTTAATGGCCAACACAACCGGTACTGCAGGCGCGGCTTATGGATTTAATGCTTTAAGAAATAATACAGCCGGATTCGAAAATGCGGCATTTGGCTATAATAGTTTATTGGCTAACACATCCGGTAATTATAATTCGGCCTTGGGCGCCTATGCCTTACAAAATAATAACAGTAGCGATAACACTGCTATGGGAAATTGGACAATGCGAAATCTTTCTACCGGATTCGCCAACACTGCTGTTGGTTCGCTAGCCATGTTGGGGGCAACAACAGGCTCGTATAACGCTGCTTATGGTTATTCTGCTTTATCCTCTAATGGAGGAGGTCTTTTCCAAAATGCTTTCGGATACAATGCTTTAAAAAATAATAATGCCGGCTTTAATATTGGAATCGGAGCTGAGGCATTAATAGGTTCTACCTCAGGTACAGCTAATGTTGGAATCGGTAATGCAACTTTTTCTACTAATGTAAATGGAATAAATAATACCGCTGTTGGTTTTGCCGCCGGACAATTTAATAATGGTTCTGGTAATCTTTTTTTAGGGTACAAAGCAGGTCAAAATGAAACGGGTTCTAATAAATTTATCATTGCAAACACACCAACAACTAATTTAATTTATGGTGATTTTGTAAGTGAACGAATTGGTTTAGGAACTACAACACTTTCTTATAAATTGCATGTTGTTGAAACAAATTCCAATGCTGCTATTGGGGCCATCAATAATTATAATGCTACTGCTGTTGGCTCCTCTCATGGAATATTCGCTTCTGCAAGTAATCCTAGTAATTCATCTGCCGCGGTTTATGCCACTCATTCCGGAGGAGGAAATGGGGTTTCAGGAATTAGTACCGCCACTACATTTACAGGAACGGCCGGCGTTTATGGCTTAACATTGGGAACAGGAACAACTAACATTGGTGTACAAGCCGATGCGACTGCCGGAAATTCAATTGGAATGTTTGCGCATAGTTTTAACACCCATACCGGTATTGCGTTTTTAGCAAGAAAGGATGCCAGCGCAGGAAGTGGTATAGTAGCTCGTATAGAGAATCAAGTAGCTACCAATACAGCAGATGCTTTGTTTTCATCTACAAATGGACAAGGTGCAGCGGTGCATGCAGCTTCCGGACCTGGCGCTACTTCAGCCTTAGCGTTATTGTTAGAAGCAGGTCACGTAGCTTCTATTGGTACTGTACCAACAACAACTGTTATTACTTCTTTAGTTGGCGGAACAGCAACACTTCTTTCCACATCTACAGATGTTGCCGGAAGACTCACAATAAACTTTGGAACCGGTCCATTTACCGCTGCAACATACGCCGGAGTGGTTTTTAATAAACCTTATACGGTTGCACCAATTGTTATTTTAACTCCAACATCAGCTTCTGCCTCTCAAGCAAATTTTCACGTAACTTCTACTACCACCGGATTTACCATCACTTATAATACTGCGCCAGGCGCTAGTACAGTACACAGTTTTAATTATATAGTGATAGAAACAAAATAACTATGAGAAAGTTTATCATATTAATATTATGTGCAATTAGTTTGGGAATGTTTTCCCAATCTCCAAACTTAATTAATTATCAAGCTATAGCGCGTGATGCAAGTGGTACTATCATTGCTTCTGCAAATATTGGTCTTAAATTTAAAATCATTCAAGGTACACCAACAGGCAGTGTATCTTATGAGGAAACCAATACCGCAACTTCAAGTTCGTCGGGTATATTTACTGTTGCCATTGGCGCCGGAACTCCTGTGAGTGGTTCTATGTCAACAGTGGATTGGGCGAATGGCCCTTATTATATTGAAGTGAGTGTTGATCCTGCGGGAGGAACATCTTATTCTGTTGTTGGTGTTTCACAATTATTATCAGTACCATATGCTTTGTATGCCGCAAAAGCCGGAGGAGGTTCAGCGATGCCTACCGGTACAACAACCGGTCAAACTATGTATTGGAATCAATTAGGAAATAAGTGGGAGGTAGATAATAATTTATCAAATAACGGTAATAAGGTGACCATTGGAGATCCGTTTATCACAAATAATAAATTAAAAGTAGTAAGTTATAGCGGGGCAGATAGCTCCGCCATTTTAGCTTATAAAGCAAACAGTAACGGCAATGCGGCGGCCGTTAGAGGTATAGCATCAGGAAACTCGGCTAATTCAGGTTCCATTACAATTAACCCGATTATGGGAGGACATTTTGTTGGATACAATGGAAATAATTCGGGAACAGCGCTTGGTGTGCTAAGTCAGGGTACTTCTCCGTCGGGTGATGCGGTAGGTTTAGTTGCAATAGGATCTTCTAGCTCAACTGCATCAGGAATCTCTGTAGGTTTATACGCTACAGCTGTCGGTACCAATACTTATAATTCATACGCCGCTATTTTTGAGAAAGGAAAAGTAATTATTCGCGACTCCTTGCAATATGATATTGCAGGTTCGGTTGGTGATGTTTTGGTTCGCGGTGTAGGAGGAAAAGCATATTGGGGAGCTGGTGGCGCTGGTCCTTGGGTACGCAATTTAATTTCAGGAAGTCAAAATGTGCAGTTTAACACAAATTCTGATTTATTAAACATTGGTTTGCCAAGCGGTATTTCTGCTAATGAAAAAGTTCATATTCATAATACAAGCGGCGACGCTTATATAAATCTATCTACGTCGAGCAATTTCGGCCGTGTTGGTTTAGTGTTTGGAGAGAGCACAAATTGGAGCCATGCCTTTATGAGTTTTGATAATTCTAACAATAACTTATCTTACCGTGTTGGCGGAAAATTAGTCTTGAATCATGAAGGGAATATTGGCTCATTGCATTTAGGAAAAGTACCACCGTCAGCTTCTTCTTTGTCTAAGCTTGTTGTATACGATTCAGTTTTAACTGCGGGCTCACGTCCGATTTTGAAACTGGTTAATTTATCAGGTTCAGGTACCGGTCCTGCCGGAATGTTTTTAGGAGAAGGAACGGGGAGTGGTGTTGGATTGGGATATATAAAACTCGGTGTACAAGAATACTTCCGCATAAGCGACCCTTCACTTGTAACAAATCATTATTTTACTTTTAAGAAAACAGGCGAATTTTATCCCGGCAGTGATGGTGTTGCTACAGGTTTGGGTTTTATCAAGGGAGGACCCGGAGCAACGAATGATTTAATTGTAAGTGGACCATCACAAGCCAGTATTGTTTTTGACGGACATCTAAAAGCTGCGGGACCAACTCCAACAGTTTCAGTAAGTACATCCGGCACAAACTTAACATCATTCCCTTTTACGGCAACATTAACCGGAGGAAATAACAATGATATTAAAGGAAGTTTAAGAGCTGTTAATACGTTTTCTTTAGTGTTTCAAATGTATTCATCTTCATCGGATGAGCTCTCCATGACTGTTCTTTTCAATCGCCCTTATGCAAATCCTCCAACAGTAGTGGTGAGTCCAAAAAACGACATTATGGGTCTTACTTATTTTACAACCATCATGGCCGGTAACGCGGGTTTTGTGATTCATGTAAGAAATCAATCTAATTCAGGTGTGCCGGTTAATACAGCTACGCCATTTGAATTTAATTATATAGTAATTGAATAAATTAATGATAATGAAGAAAAAAGTATTTTCAATAATGCTAGTTTGTTTGGGCTGGAGTTTTATTTCTCTCGCACAACCAACAATAAGTAATAAGGTCATCAATTCGGCAGGAGGAGAAGGTACTGCCGGAACTACTACCATTTATTATAATATTGGTGAAACTGTTATCAATACCATAAATAGTTCTTCTAATACGATAACGCAAGGTTTTTTACAACCCGATGTATTAGGCAATTTTGGTTTGAGTGTTACTACCGCAATCAATCATGTGAGTTGCGTGGGTAAAACAGATGGAGCCATTGTTCTAACACCTACGGTTTCGGGTATTAGTACTGCAGTAACTCCAAGTTATCAGTATTTCTGGACGCCATCTACGCTTTGTTCAACTAACGATTGTCAGAGTGTAAGTAATCTAAACGCTGGGGTATATTCGGTGACCGTTATAGCGACTTTTGGAACAAAATCAGATACCGTTGAAGTTAATAATATTACTATCAACGACAGTACAGAGCCATGTTTGTTGGAAATTTTTAATGGTGTAACACCAAATGGTGATAATAAAAACGACTTTTTCTTTATTGGGAATATAGATCAGTATCCGAAGAATTCAGTTCGAATTTATACAAGATGGGGACAAATTATTTTTGAGATGGATGGGTATAATAACGCAGATAGAAAGTGGAGTGGGGTAGCCAACGGTCAAGTCGTTGCTTCAGGAACTTATTTTTACGTAATTGATTTAGGTAATGGTTCCAAGCCTATTAAAGGCTGGATTGAATTATTAAATAAATAATTGATGAAATATATTTATAGTATAATATTTGTTTTAATAGCTATAATTACGCTTAATGGGCAAAGTGTATTCAATTCAGGAGGATTTTGTTTTAGTACTGAAGAATACCCATCTTCAACAGCCGGTTTTTGGTCAAAATCTGTAATTAGTGATTTTGATGGTGATGGTAAAATGGATTTCATGGCTTTACATTTCTCTAATAATGATGTGGAGGCATACAGAAATACGGGAGGGATTTTCCCAACCTTTACCTTGTCATATTCAAATTCAATTCCGTCACCAAATTCATTTAATGGAGTTGATTTTGCTGTAGGTGATTTTGATGGCGATTCAAAACCGGATTATGCCATTATAGATACAAGTTTTACAATTTCAATTTATAAAAACATCAGCACTATTGGTACAATTAGTTTTACCAATGTAGCTACATTTGTTTGCAAAGTCCCCGCGGGTCCGCAATATACTTCTCCTTCAGTTCATCTCGAAGCTGGTGATTTTGATGGAAACGGACAAGTTGATTTAATTGAAATGGCCTATGATCAAAATGCGGCAATTGGAGCTATAGGATATAAAATTAAGTTTGTACCAAACAACGGAGGTTTTGTTTTTAATACAACTAATCCTGTTTATACAGGTTTCAACACAAAGAGTATAAAAGATTTTGGTGGGCATTTTGAATATGCAATGGCCGATTTAAACGGAGATTCAAAAAAGGATTTTGTTGTTTCTTTTCATGATTTTTCGGGAAATGATACGGTTTCTGTTTTAAGAAATAATAGCAGCGTTGGTAGTTTTGCTCTTACGGAAATAAAAATGCCTGTTACAGGAATTTCCGGCAATTATGTAAAGCGTGTTTATGTTAAGGATATGAACGCGGATGCTAAACCTGATATTTTGTGTTTATTTGAAAACGCGGCAGGACAACAAAGTATTCGTTTCCACTACGCAACTACAACGCCATTTTCATATAGCTCCGCCGCCCTTAATTACAATTTGCCATTAGGCGCTTCTTGTGAATACTTCGAAATAGATGATTTAAATAATGATGGGAAGAACGAATTAATTGGTAGAATTAATTGGGGCGGAATTGCTTTATATGTAGGAAAGAGTAATTCTGTCCCTTACTTTGATACAATAACTAATACATTACCCTATTCAGTTGGCCCTCAATTCACACATATTTATGATTTTAATGGAAACGGGTATAAAGATTTTATTTTTAATCCGGGAGAAGTGGATGGTGGAGATTCTCAATTAATTTACATCAGTAATAAATCGTATTCGTTAAGTATTTCTCCATTAAATCCTTTTTTCTGTTCACCTGATTCAGTGCAACTCACTGCCACAACAAATAATACTTCCACTGTAACATATAATTGGTCAACAGGCGACACTACCGTGACTAATTGGATCACTACTTCAGGCTCGGTTTCTGTAACCTATTCAATTAATTTTGGAACTGTATCTTGTTACATTAAATCCGATACAATTAACGTTGCAGGTTACAACCCAACACCCTTAACAACTACAGCCGTTGCCGGTTTAGTTTGTTCAAATGCACCTGTAACTCTTAATGCAAGCGGCGCCGTAACTTATACGTGGCAGCCCGGGAATTATAATGGTGCTTCTCCTGTTGTAAATCCGCCGGCAAATTCATATACGGTTTATGGTACAGATGCTAACGGTTGTAAAACAAGTACAACTATGTCGCTAAACGTTATCGGTGCACCAACAGTGGCTATTAGTTCTAATACTCCAACTATATGTCAAGGTACTATTGCTGTTCTGACAGCATCAGGAGCCGCAACCTATACTTTGCAGCCCGGTGCTCAAACCGGAAGTTCTTTTTCAGTAAACCCGCTAATTGCAACTACCTATACAATAAATGGTGAATCAACAACAGGATGTAAGGATGATGAAGTCATTACGATTAATGTGAATCCTGCACCAACCATCTCTGCAAATCTTACCGGAACAACAATATGTAGTGGACAAAGCATAGGTTTAAACGCTTCCGGTGGAGTTAATTATTTATGGTTGCCTGGGAATTTAATAGGAGCAGCGCAAACAGTTTCTCCTGCTTCAACAATAACATACACTGTTTACGGAATTGATGCCATAGGTTGTGGTAATTTCGATTTAGTGAATGTAACGGTCGTTAACACTCCTACATTATCGGTTACTAGTTCTAGTAATACAGTTTGTAAAGATGATATGGTAACGCTTAATGCAAGCGGTGCCGGAACTTATACGTGGGAGCCGGGTGGCTATACAGGTGCTTCGGTAGGAATTTACGTCAGTGCTAATACGGTGTTTACTGTCACCGGATCATTAGTAGCGGGATGTGATGCAGTTGATTTTATCACCGTAAACGTTTGGCCAAGTAACTTTAATGCTGTAGCTTCCTCTACTACTATCTGTAACGGACAATCAGTAACCTTATCGGCAACCGGTGCTATCACTTATACCTGGAGTAACGGTAGCAATGATAGCTCAATTGTAGTAAGTCCGGTTACTGCAGAAACTTTTATGGTAGATGCGATTGATTCGTATGGATGCAAATTTGTACAAGCAATTAATGTGGAGGTTGATCCATTATGTGAAATTACAGTGTTTAATGGCTTAACACCAAATGGTGATGGGAAAAACGATGTTTTCTTTATTAAGAACATTGATCAGTACCCAAATAACATGGTGCGCATTTTCAATCGTTGGGGTCAGGTGATATTTGAAGCTGAAAATTACGATAATGTAAACAGAAAATGGAATGGTAATATGTATAACAACGGAGTGAATGCTCCTGCCGGCACATATTATTATTTAATTGATTTAAAAAACGGTAATGAACCATTAAAAGGATATATAGAACTAACATTGAAATAAGAAGTGAATATGAAGAAGAACTTGATTTTAATATTAATTATTGCAACTGTAAAAACCTTTGCGCAGCAAGACCCTCAATACAGTTTGTATCAGTTTAATCAATTGGTAATTAATCCGGGTTACACAGGAGCTCGCGATGCTATTGCAATTGTTGCAGATGTAAGAAAACAATGGGCAGGAATCGACGGCGCGCCAACCACAGCAGCTTTCAGTGTGCATAGTCCGATTATGAATAATAAGCTAGGTGTAGGCTTAAATATTGTAAGCGATAAAATCGGAGCGAAAACAGTTAGCGCATTTTATGGTAACATTTCTTATATCTTAAAGATCGGAAATACTACAAAGTTAGCTTTTGGAGCACGCGCCGGGTATGCTATGTATAAATTCAATTTTAATGAAGTAAAGTATAAGGATGCCGATGAAACAGCATATACGGATTTAAATAATGCCAATAGAGGTTCATTAGATGTGGACGCCGGATTATACCTGCGCACCAATAAATTCTTTGTTGGCTTAAGTGCCACTCACTTAAATAACGGGCAAATTTATAAAGGGAATTTCCAGGCTTTAGATACCAATGGTGTTACCAATGATTATTCGGTAAGTTATGTATTGCGTCCTCATATGTTCTTAACAATGGGATATTCTTTTGTAATCAATGAAAACTTTTTGTTCGCGCCTTCATTAATGGTAAAGACGGTGAGAGGAAGAACTTCAGCAGATTTAAATCTGAATTTCTTTGTAGCCAAGCGTGTTTGGTTAGGTGGTTTTATTCGTCAGGGTTATGGTTTTGGAGCCTTGTTTCAGGTGTACGCTACCAAACAATTACGTATAGGTTATGCGTTTGACGCTGGCTTAGGAAAACAAAGAGTTTTAGGTAGTGCACACGAAATCATGTTAGGTTTTGATTTTGGAAAGTATAAATCAAAAATGGTGTCACCACGTACTTTATAAAAAAATAATATTACAATTTTAAAAATAGAAACAGAGATTATATGAGTAGGAAGTTCTTAGTAATAGTTACACTGGTATTAGCAACGGGAGTTATAATGGCGCAAAAGGGTAAAGCGGATGCGTATTATTCCAAAGGATTGTATGCGAAAGCAATTCCGTTGTATGTAAAAGCATCTCAAAAGAATGGACCGGATAAGCAAGATGCCTTAGTTAAGCTGGGTGATTGCTACCGTCTATTAAATGAATTTAAAAAGGCAGAAAGCAGCTATAAGCAGGCGGTGGATCTTAAAGGTAACTTACCTGCTGATGTTCATTATCATTATGGGTATGTTCTGAAGACAAATAATAATTATAACGAAGCCCTGAATCAGTTTTATGCTTATCTAGAGGAAAAACCAAATGATTCTAAAGCAAAAAATGCTATTCGTTCATGTCAGCAAATTAAATATTGGCAAACTAAAGCTATTGAGTACGAAATAAAAAATGTGGAAGGCATCAATACACCTCGTTCAGAGTTTAGTCCTGCTATACTTGATAATAAAATTGTTTTTGTGGGTGAAAAGCAAGCTGATTTTATTGAATATCCTATAGATGAAGCAAACGGACAACCTTATATGAATGTGTTTATATCTAAAGTGGATGTAGATAAATCAAAAGGCCAAAAATCATTCAGTAGTAAAATTAATACGAACTATCATGATGGTCCGGTTAATTTTAGTGCAGACGGAAAAACACTTTTGTTCACACGAGTTGAATATATTACAAAAAAGAAAGACAAGGACTTTGTGAACCGAGCAAAGATTTATTTTGCAAACGGAAAAGGCACTAATTGGTCAAAGATCAAACCATTTCAATACAATAGCGATGCTTATTCTGTAGCGCATCCATGTTTAAGTGCGGATGGTAATTATTTGTTTTTTACTTCTGATATGCCGGGAGGACAAGGTGGGAAAGATTTGTGGTATTGTAAAAAGAATGGTGATGGATGGGATAAGCCCGTGAATTTAGGATTTGATATTAATACAAGTGGCGACGAAATGTTCCCTTACATGCGTAAAGACGGAACCTTGTTTTTCTCTTCGAATGGCTTAGCCGGATTTGGAGGATTGGATGTTTTCTCAGCGAAGGAAAAGGAAGGTAAATGGATTGTGAGCCGTAATGAAAGTATGTTATTAAATAGTCAGGCTGATGATTTTTCGATATGTTTCTTGAATGATTCAACCGGATACTTTACTTCTAACCGTGAAGGTGGTAAGGGTAAAGATGATATTTATTGGTTTAAATACACAAATAAATACATTAGTGTCAACGGAACCATTTTATTAACTGAAAACATCAACGATCCTGCTAAAAATGTGAAAGTGTATTTGTTGGGTCAGGATGAGAAAAAAATGGATTCAACACGTACCGATCAAAAGGGTTATTTTGAATTCAAGAATTTAGATTCAGATAAGAAATATTTAGCGGCAGTTGATTCTGATGATCCTATGTTCAAAGATAAGGCACGTTTTTACATGGCAAACTCAAATGGTGTTATTTCACGTGTAACTAATAATGTAAACGGAAATAAATACGCCTTTAAAAATTTACCTTTAGATCCGAATGGATTGCCTGATTTGTATGCGGATGGTGATTTAACACTTGCCGGTAACTTATTGTTTGGTGAAAATCCAAGTAAGCCAATTAAGAATGCAAAAATCAGCATAACAAATAAATCGGGCGATGTTATAGAGACGACAACTACAAACGAATTCGGTGCCTTTGCTTTTAGAAGCCTTCCTTCCGACCAGAATTATATCATCAGTTTAGTAGAGTCGGATTTGGAATTCCCTTCTAATACTAAAATTACCTTAACAAATAAAAGCGGAAAGGAAATTAAAAGCTTCTTTACCGGTCAGGGTAAGTTTAAGTTTAATGTGTTAGCAAGTGAAAAAGTGATGTTAACCGATCTGGATGTAAGCGATGCTGATTTAATTATGCAGCTTTATGGTTATGTTTACGATCAGGATAAAAAACCGTTTGGTAATGCAAAACTCAAATTGTATAACACCAATAATGAATTGAACCAAACAATTACTACTGATGGAAACGGTAAGTTCGAGTTTAAAAATCTCAAGGCAAACTTAGATTATTTATTCGATGTGGATGAATCTGATTCTCGTTTGGCAAATATTAAGAAGTTATACATCGCAGATAACAAAGGAAGAATTTATAAAGAGCTCATAAAAACCTTAAAAGGAAAGTTTGAGTTTAAAGTATTGTCGGTTGATAAAGTGGCTATGGGAGAATATACAGTTGATGATCCATGGTTACAGGTTTTAGAAATGAAGAACAAAGCCAAACAGGATAGTATTAATTCAATTACCATTGTAGAAAACATTCTATATGCTTTCGGTGACCATAAATACGATGCAGCCGGACAAAAAGTATTGGATAAGGTAATTGCTGTAATGTTATCAAATCCGAACTTAATGGTTGAATTAAGCTCTCATACCGATTCTCGCAGTAGTGATCAATTTAATTTGGCATTATCTCAAAAACGCGCTAAAACAGCTGTTGATTATATGATTGCAAAGGGCGTTGATAAAAAAAGATTAAAGGCGGTGGGTTACGGCGAAACAAGACTGCTGAATAATTGTTCTAATAATGTAGAATGTTCGGATGAAGAACACGCAAAGAACAGACGAACCGAGTTTAAAATTGTTGAGGCGCCAAAATTATAGCTTAACGTCTTTTAACATATTAAAAAGACTTTGGCAAAATAATTGGTATGAAAAGCACAGATTCTTTCTGTGTTTTTTATTTAAAACTTAGTACTATGAAAAAAATATTTACAATCATTTTTGTTTTAGCTGTAGCTGAATTGTTTTCTCAATCTATAAGCTATAAATATAATTCCTGGCGATTTGGATTAAATATAGGCGGGATGTGGCAAACATCCGACGTAAGAAGTACAGCCGGTGTAGCAGGAGGTTTTACTCTTGAAAAAGGACTTTTCGAAAAACCCGAGAACTTTTTTAGTCTGGCAATACGCGGACGTGGTCTTTTTGGGAATACATATGGATTGGATTCAAAAAGAAATTATAATGTATCAAACAATCCTTCATTAAACGGAACGTATGACCCTAATATTAATTACGCCGATACAAGTTTAAAAGTGCCTTATGTATATAATAATTATTTAACACAAGTAAGTGAAGGTGCTCTCGAGTTGCAAATAAGTTTTAATCGCTTGCGCGAGAAAACACGCGTCATCTTAAATCTATGGGGAGGAGTAGGGATTGCAGGATTTAGAGCTAAAACAAATTTAACGAATGATGGTTTAATGTATAATTATGCTTTAGTTGATTCTACGGGCGGTTCATCATCAATTCTTTCAAGTCATAAAAACTTATTGGATAAATCATATGAGTCGTATGCGAACGGAAGTAAGCGTGGTGATTTAATTACGTTTGCTCCATCGGCAGGAATTGGATTAGGTTATCAAATCTCGAGAGGATTTGCCATTGTTTATGAATACAAAATAACCTGGCCAATGGGGGCGAATGCCGACTTTATGGATGGAATTGTAGGTAAAAACAATTATTTCATTGTCGGAAGTAACGATTACTATCACTATACCGGATTGAACTTGTTATTTACATTAGGAAAAGGTAAAACCAAAACTACTTCAACTACAAATAATAATTATGTTCCGCCTCCAACTAATTCATTAACCACTCAGCCAACAAACACGGTACAAACTATTACTAATACGAATGCGCAACAGGTAAATCCTCCAATTGTGAATTTTGTAAATCCATCCGTTTCTCCTTACAGTGAACAACGTTTAGAGTCGTATAACGTGTTGGCAAACGTATTCAATGTAACAAATTCTTCTCAGGTGTTTGTAACCGTGAACGGTGTACCGGTAAATAATTTCAGTTTCTCGGGTAAGGATGTGAATTTTGAAGCGCTATTAGTACCGGGTAATAATACAGTTACAGTAAAAGCAACCAATAAGGCAGGTACAGATTCTAAAACAACCATCATAAGTTTAGCAGGGCAACCACCGCAGATTGTTTACACCAAACCTGCCGCTAATCCTTATTTAACAACGGTAGCAGAAACAGAAGTGAATGCCACCATTTATAATGTGAAATCCAATTACGATGTAACAGTTAAGTTCAATAACTCGCCATTAAGTAATTATTCTTATAGTACCTTAAACGGACAATTCTCTGTAATGTTACCACTTCAAAAGGGAAGTAATGTTTTAGAGATTAATGCTGTAAATAAATTTGGTAGCGACAATAAATTAATGGTGATTAATTATAATCAACCAATCGCTGTTGGTACAAATACGGGTGTAACAACACGCCCTGTTAAGGTAACCATAACAAACCCTGCCACTTCACCTACCAAAGTAAATTCGCCTTCCTACAATGTTGTATCAGTGGTTACCGGTGTAACTTCAGCTGCTCAAGTTACCGTTTCATTAAATGGAGCTTCAATTCCGTTTAACTATAATGCAGGAAATGTTACTTTTCCGGTAAATCTTATGCAAGGCAATAACAGCATTGTTGTAAGCGCTAAGAATAGTGTTTCTGCCGATGCGAAATCTGTTATTATTAATTATGAGATTATTAAGAAGTCTCCGCCCCCTTCAGTTGTTATAACAAATCCTCAGCCATCACCATACACTACAAGTGCATTAACTTATCTGTTTAAAGCAACTACCAATTTCATTGATAATGCATCACAGGCGGAGGTTAAATTTAACGGCGCCATTGTAAGCAATTTTATTTACAATGCAGGTTTTATCGAATATAATGCCACACTTAATCCGAATAGTAATAACCTATTTGAAGTAAAAGTGACTAATCCGAATGGTTCTAATACGGCAAGTGCCATTGTAAAACACGAGCAAAAGGTAATCGGACAAACAACTCAAACAATGGTTATCTGTCATCGTACAGGTAGAATTTCGTACGAGACCATAACAATTAATGTGAGTGAATGGCCGCAACATCAGGCACACGGTGACTACGAAGGTGCTTGCAAGCCGGTAAAAGATCCGGGTCAAGTTGAAGATGCGGATATTGTTATTTGCCACAACGATGGTAATGGAGGAAAACAAACAATTACAATTAAGCAAAGTCAGTGGGCACAACACCAGGCGCATGGCGATGTTCAGGGAACATGTCCTAAAGTGGTAAACGCGGAACCTGTATTTGATCCGGATATTGTGATATGTCATATTGAGTTAACAGGAGAACCAATTACTATGACTATTAAAGAAAGTCAGTGGGCACAACATCAGTCCCATGGTGATTCAAAAGGTCCTTGTCCGAAAGCAGTAGGAAATACGAATAACACAACTCCTGATCCTGATATCGTGATTTGTCATAATGATGGAAATAACGGTAAGCAAACACTGACAATTAAACAAAGTCAATGGTCACAACACCAGGCGCACGGAGATGAAATGGGAGTTTGTCCGCGAGTTTCACCTCCTGCAGAAGAAAAGAAGATAACAATTTGCCATATTCCTCCTGGAAATACTGCTAATCCTCAAACTATTGAAATTCCTGAAAGTGCATGGCCGGCACATCAGGCTCATGGCGACTACAATGGTATTTGTAATACCAGTGGAAGTATGGGCGGTGGATTCCCTAACGGAAATACAGGTGGCGGCAATAATAATTCGGGAGGAGGAAACACTCCCGAAAAGAAAATAACAATTTGTCACATTCCTCCCGGAAACGCAGGCAATCCTCAAACGATTGAGATTCCTGAAAGCGCATGGCCGGCGCATCAAGCTCACGGCGATACTAAAGGCGAATGCGCTCCTTCTAACAATAACAACAATAACAACAGTGGAAACAGTGGAAACAGTGGAAACAGTGGAAACAGTGGAAACAGTGGAAACAGTGGAAACAGTGGAAACAGTGGAAACAGTGGAAACAGTGGAAA